>JAFZMA010000015.1 GCA_017551215.1 Bacteroidales bacterium
CACTATTCGGTACGGAAATATAAAAGTCATCAGCTATTCCCAGTCGGCCAACCTGGTAAGGGGAAAGGTACTTAACCGCCTGAATCTAATCCAGCCGGGGGAACAGTATGACGAGGATATAGTGGAAGCTACCTATTCCAGATTTTCCAGCCTGAACCTTTTCTCCAGCGTGAACATCCAGCAGCAGGAGATAGATTCCTCTAAGGTACTAACGTCCATAGTGTTGCAGGCATCCAGCGTTCAGGGATTCAAGGTGGATCTGCAGGGAAGCACCAACGCAAACGGACTCCTGGGTATATCTCCTGCCATTTCCTATTTCCACAAGAATGTGTTCAGGGGAGCGGAACTCCTGACCGTGGGACTGATGGGGGATTTCCAGTTCAAGCTTCACAACAACGTCCATTCTACGGAAATTGGACTTAACACCACTCTGGACATTCCGCGCTTTCTTTTTGCGCCTCACACCTGGTTCCGTTCAAGGACAATACCTCATACGGAAATCGGCCTGTCCTACAGTTATCAGACCCGTCCTGAATATACCCGTAACATCCTGTCCGCCAGCTTCAACTATAACTGGAACATAAAGCGCAAGTACTATTGGAAAGTAACTCCTGTTCAGGCCAATATAGTACGTATTTTCAATCTGGATTCCACTTTCTACAAGAAACTCAGCGATCCATATCTGAAAAACAGCTACAGCGACCACTTTGATCTTGGAGTAGGGGCAAGCTTCTATTATGTATCAGATCCTGCTACCAAACCAGTGCATGACTTCTGGTACATAAGATATGGGCTGGATCTTAGCGGAAATCTCCTGAGCCTGTTCAACTCTCAGATGAAGAAAAACGACAGGGGAGAAAGACTTGTGTGGAAGTCTCCTTATTCCCAGTATTTTAGGATGGAGCTCTCCGGAGTTTATACTTTCAAGTTCGGCGGCAATCCGAACCACATGCTGGCTTTCAGGGCTTTGGGAGGTGTTGGAAAGGGATACGGGAACTCCAATATGCTGCCTCTTGAGAAGATGTTCTGGGGAGGAGGCGCATACGACATGAGAGGCTGGCAGCCAAGGACCTTAGGTCCCGGATATGCACCGAGAGATTCCGCATTCAGAATTCCTAACCAGACCGGAGACATCAAGTTGGAAGCGAACATGGAATACCGTTTCCCGATTATTTCCATGGTCAACGGCGCAGTATTCTCTGATCTTGGAAACATCTGGACATTCGACCGAAAGAACAAGGCCACGGGAGAGGAAGCGGACAAAAGAGGAGTTTTCCGTTCAAGTGATTTCTACAAGCATCTTGCTCTGGACTGGGGACTTGGCCTTAGAGTTGACCTGGACTTTGCAGTCATTCGCCTGGATCTTGGATTTAAAACATATAATCCGGCCTCATCCGAATGGATAGGGCCGGACAAATGGCTCAAGAAGGATAACTTCGAAATCAGTTTCGGTATCGGCTATCCGTTCTAAATCTATTCAAATTCAAAATAGCCAAAGAATTCAGGTCTGTGATAATCAGGCCTTTCAGTTCCTACAGGATTCCATGTAAGATAATGGCGGTTCTGCATGTCGTCTCCGCATTTGAAGACGTTACCTCTGGCAGTGCGTCCTTTCAGGGTGGAAACATCCTTTCCCTGGAGAATCAGGTCAAGAGGAATGGCGATTATCATGTGCCACTTGAAAGGTTCATTCTCCGCAGCAATTCTCTGGCCGAAAGCCTCGTTTCCCAAACTGCTGAATCTGAGGATTCTGTCCATACGCTCCTGCTCAAAATGCTCTCTTCCTTGCTTGGACGGACCATATCCCACAATGCCGCGGCCTATGCAATTCATCTCTATGTTATAATACACTCCGGTTTCCTCATCCGGAAGAATGAACAGTTCCATGCAGTCATCTGTCCAAGGACGGGAACCCTCATCCTTGGCAAACGTGGCGCGCAGCTCTGTCTCTTCCACCTGATATCTAATGTAAAGATAAGTGTCTGAATACATTATCTTGAAAGAAGCCTTTGGAGAATAGTTCCCGTTCCTGTCTGGCCAGTTAACAACGTCAACGGCATTGGAATCTATGCAGGAGAACTGTTTCTCTATCTCTTTCATGCATGGATTTGAACACTCGAAATCCACATGGGCTACGGTTGCAAGCTTAATCTTTTCCATCTTGGGTTTTGGTCTGGATTGTCCGTACAAAAAATTTCCTGCAGCGCACAGCCAGAGGCCGAGCAATGCAGGAAACATGATTTTCAGAATATTGCGGTTCATCAGAACTTGTATTTAACGAAGAGTTCTATTGCTTGATATTCAGCCATTCCCAACTTGTCGAATATGACTGCTGTATTGTGGTTTCTCTCCTCTGCCCTGAGCCAGAACTCTCTGGAATCCGAACCAGGGAACAGCGGATAATCCTTCTGGGACTGATGACGGAATATAGCGCTTCTCTTGATCTTCACTTCCTCCGGACTCAGTGGAACAGCCATTTCAGCCTCGGCCACATCCCACTCCTGCCATGCTCCTCTGTACATCCAGATTCGGCAGTCCTTGAACCATGGCTCATCCTTAAGCTCTTCACACGCCTTTATGATGGACTGGAAACAAACCCTGTGGGTTCCATGCGGATCAGAAAGGTCTCCGGCTGCAAAAATCTGATGAGGCTTTACTCTATGAAGGAGTTTCTTTACAATCTCCACATCTTTCTTTCCAAGAGGCTTTTTCTTTACTCCACCGGTCTCGTAGAACGGCAGTGAAAGGAAGTTTACATGATCGTCCGGAATGCCCAAGAAACGGCAGGCGCTGCGGGCTTCTCCTCTACGGATATAAGTCTTTATGCGGCGTACCATCATAGGGTCTGCCTGCCCTGGATGCTTCTTACTAAGCTCAGTTTCAATGTCTTTATAGAGCTTGTCCGCATTCTCCTGATCTATCTTGAATATATCTGCGCTCTCGCGAATGAAATCCAGATATCTTATAACATCATGGTCAAACACCGCAATGTTTCCGCTAGTCTGGTATGCCACATGGATATCGTGTCCGTGCTCGGCAAGACGGGCCAGAGTACCTCCCATGGAAATAACATCGTCATCCGGGTGAGGGGAGAACACTACAACTCTCTTAGGATAAGGCAAAGCCCTTTCAGGACGGGTTGAATCGTCTGTGTTAGGTTTTCCTCCCGGCCATCCGCTGATGATGTGCTGGAGATCGTTGAACACCTTTATATTTATCTGGCTTGCAGGGCCTTTCTCGGTTACAAGGTCACTCATTCCGTTATCGTTGTAATCACGGTCGGTGAGCTTGAGGATTGGCTTGTCCAGTTTCTTGCAGAGCCAGAATACAGACTTGCGGATGAGGTATGGAGTCCACTCAACCTTGTCTGTAAGCCAAGGAGTCTCAATTCTTGTAAGGTTTACGGCAGCGGCCTTGTCTACAATGATGTGAGCGTTCCCATGCTCCTGAAGATAGGATGCCGGAACCATCTTGGTAACCTCTCCCTGGACTATCTTCTTAATTGAAGGAGCTGCTCCCTCTCCCCAGGCCAGATAATATATCTTTCTGGCTTCCAGGATAGTGGCAATACCCATCGTAATGGCGTAGTAAGGAACGTCATCCACGCCGAAGAATTCGCTTGCGGCAGCAACCCTGGTTGTGAAGTTGAGGTTTACCTTCCTTGTACGGGAGTTGTATGGAGAACCTGGCTCGTTCATGGCCATGTTGCTGGTAATCACAATATCCAGTCCACCGGCCTTTTCAATCTCCTTCTCATAGCCCATGCAATACTCCTCCATCTTGTCTCTCTTGCTGCTGTCCAGGAAGTGAATGTTCTTCTTTGGAATGTCCACGTCATCCAGAAGGCATTCCTTGAGGAATCTGTAATGGCTCTGAAGTTCGTTGCGGTCCAAAGGATAGTAGTCGTCCATCCCGAACACCTCTATATTCTTAAAACTCAAAGTCTTTGCCTTTACAGCGGCAATCAGGTCTTCAAAAACCGGAAGGCAGGCAGAAGAAGCAGCCAATGCCAGTACCAGTTTTTTCCCCTCTGCGGCCTTCTTCCTGGCCTGAACAATAACATCCCTGACGATTACTTTTGCGGCTTCTTTCTGTTCGCCGAAAATTTTAACGGGCAGTTTCTCGTACCTCTTGGAAAAATCTGATGTCAAAAACATATCTTTAACTGATTTATATCTTGTTAATTGAGTTCATTGTTGCGCGTAACTCCACCAATTGCGCCAGCAGGCCGTCCATCAGTGAAAGGTTAAGCATATTGGCTCCGTCGCTCTTGGCGTTCGCCGGATCCGGATGGGTTTCCATAAACAATCCGTCCACTCCGACAGCAATGCCTGCACGGGCAATATGCGGAATGAGTTCAGGCTCTCCTCCGGTTACTCCGGATGTCTGGTTCGGCTTCTGAAGAGAATGGGTAACATCCAGAATTACAGGACATCCCAGTTTCTGCATCTTTGGAATCCCGCGGAAATCCACCACAAGATCCCCGTAACCGAACTGGCTTCCTCTTTCCGTAAGCATTACATTGTCATTCCCGCTGTCCTTAACCTTCTGGACTGCAAATTTCATAGCTTCCGGAGAAAGGAACTGTCCCTTCTTTATGTTCACCCACTTGCCTGTTGCGGCAGCGGCCTGGAGCAACTCTGTCTGGCGGCACAGGAATGCCGGAATCTGCAGTATGTCTATGTCGTAGGACGCGGCAAGAGAGGCCTCTTCCACACTGTGCACATCGGTGACTATGGCCACTCCCAGCTCTTTCCTTATAGATTGTAGCAATGCAAGGCCTTCCTTGTCCCCGATACCGGTGAAAGAAGTGATTTTGGAGCGGTTTGCCTTCTTGTATGAAGCCTTGAAAATGAAAGGAATCTTATACTTTGCAGTCAGAGCTTTTAGAGTAGACGCTATGGAACGGGTTATTTCCTCGCCCTCAATCACGCAGGGACCTGCCATGAGGAAAAACATCCCGTTGTTATAATCTGTAACCAGTTCCAAATTTTTCATCGTGCAAATGTATAAAAAATTAGTAATTGTATTTCTCCCAAAGCAATTTCAGACGCCTTCTTATCTCATCCTCGCTGCGGTTAGATGAAGGGTCGTAAATCCTGGTGCCGCTCACTTCCTCCGGAAGGAACTCAAGGTCTGCGAAATTGCCCTCGTAATCATGGGCGTACTTGTATCCCTGATGGTATCCCAGTTCTTTCATCAGGCGGGTAGGGGCGTTCCTCAGATGAAGCGGAACGCTCAGGTCTCCGCTTTGCTCCACAAGGCTCAAAGCCACATCTATGGCCATAATGGAAGAGTTGCTCTTTGGACTGGTAGCCAGATAGATAGCGCACTCTGAAAGAGGTATCCTCCCTTCCGGCATTCCAATCTGCTGGACAGCAGCGAAAGTGCTCTGGGCCAGAAGCAGGGCGTTCGGATTGGCAAGACCGATATCCTCGGCCGCCAGAATTACCATGCGGCGGGCTATAAAGAGGGGATCCTCTCCTCCTTTTATCATACGGGCAAGCCAGTAGACAGCCGCATTCGGATCCGAGCCCCTAAGGCTCTTGATGAACGCGGAGATAATGTCATAGTGCTGCTCACCGTTTTTGTCGTAGAGAGCCATATTTTCCTGAAGACGCTCCTTGACAATCTCATTTGTTATCTCAACCTTCTCTCCCTCTGGAATGCTGCCAACTATAATCTCCAGTACATTAAGAAGTTTGCGCGCATCTCCGCCACTGTAGCGGAATAGGGCTTCTTTCTCGGCGATGGTTATTTTTCTGGAAGAAAGATAGGGGTCTTTCTCCACTGCCCGCATGAGCAGCGTATCCAGATCTCCAACGCTCAACTCCTTGAGAACAAATACCTGGCATCGGGACAGAAGCGGGCTTATCACCTCGAACGAAGGGTTTTCCGTGGTAGCGCCGATAAGAATGATGGTTCCGTCTTCAACGGCACCGAGCAGGGCGTCCTGCTGGCCTTTGTTGAACCGGTGGATTTCATCGATGAACAGGATAGGGGTCTTGGAATTGAAGAGGTTCTTGTCCTTTGCCCGGGCAATCACCTCACGCACATCCTTTACTCCGGAGCTCACCGCAGACAGGGTGTAGAAGCTGCGGTCCAGCTGTTTGGAGATTATGTTGGCAAGGGTGGTCTTGCCCACGCCTGGAGGCCCCCAGAGTATGAAGGAGGACAGATTGCCGCTTTCTATCATATTGCGCAGCACGCTGCCTTTGCCCACAAGATGCTCCTGTCCAACATATTCGTCAAGAGATACAGGGCGTATCCTTTCAGCAAGCGGTATCTTGGCTTCCGTATTCATTCAAGTCTCGTTTATAGCAGTTCGCAAATTTAAGCAAAAAGACTATCTTTGTAGTTAAAGCATAGGAATAAATGGAAGAGAATAAAAGCATACGTTCAAAGTTCAAGAGATACTTTTCCATGAGAGGATTTCTCACGGACAAGAGCGATGTGGTTAACAGGATCAACGACGGAATCACTTTCCGCGGTCCATATCTTTGGGTACTTGTCTTTGCCATTTTACTGGCTTCTCTAGGCTTGAACGTCAATTCCACGGCGGTCATTATTGGCGCCATGCTGATTTCCCCCCTGATGGGTCCAATAATAGGTATGGGCTATTCAGTGGGAACCAACGACTTTGACCTTCTCAAGACCAGCCTCAAGAACTATGCTGTTGCTACACTCATAAGTCTTATTACCGCAACCGTCTATTTCACGCTTACACCATACCACGGCGCTCAGAGCGAGCTTCTTGCAAGGACTTCTCCAACACTCTACGATGTTCTGATTGCATTGTTCGGCGGTGCTGCGGGCATTGTAGCCATAGCCTCCAAAGACAAGGGAAACATACTTCCAGGAGTGGCTATAGCAACCGCCCTTATGCCGCCTCTGTGTACGGCGGGATTCGGAATAGCCAGCCTTAACCTGAAGTATTTCCTGGGAGCCTTTTTCCTGTATTTCATCAATACTGTATTCATTGCTCTGGCAACATATCTAGGAGTCAGGGCTATGCGTTTCCGCCACGTGGCCAAGCCGGAAGACGGCAATTTCCGCAGGGTGAGAGGCTATCTTGTGGCCATTGTGCTGGCCACAATGGTACCGGCTGCCATACTTACTGTAAATATCATTAGAGAAAGTTTCTTTGCTTCTGATTTGCAGCACTTTATAAGCAATGAGATGAACTATGGCGGGAGCCAGATCATTTCCCAGAACGTAGACAAGAAAGAAAAGGTTCTCACTCTGGCTGCGGTGGGAAAAGAGATTCCTGAAATAAAAATCGCTGAGGCAAAACAGAAAATGCCTCTGTACGGGTTAGGGGATTACACTCTCAATATCATTCAGGGAAACCTCACAGACAGCATCTTGTCCCTGAAAGGCTCCATTTCCTCTTTTAACACCACAAAGGATGAGCTTAACGCTACCATAAGTCATCAGAGCGCTGAAATCTCCGGTCTGCAGGAAAGAATAAGCCAATTCACCAGATACGAGACAATTGCAAAGCAAATGATAGATGAGGTCCAGACTTTGTATCCTCAGGTAAACACTTTGAGCCTGGCTCCGACAGTTGAAACCGGAAAAGACACAAACGACATAAGCAGCTATGTAACAGCGCAGATTGTCCTTCAAGAAAAGACAACAATTCCAATCGATGAAATTGACAGACTCAAACAATTTATCAAAAAGAGAGTGGATGCGGACTCTCTGGTATTGATTTTGAGATAGGGTTCAGCGATTGTTTAAGGAGATATTTCTATTTAACATAATATAAATTGTCTGACAAATTTAACACATCTTACAGAAATGGCAAAGACAACTAAAAAAGCAGCCCCTAAGAAAGCCGCTGCTCCTAAACTGAAACTGGACAAACCGGCTATCCTTGTTGTGGATATGCTCAACGATTTTGTAACCGGCGCACTGGGATGCGACCGCGGTCGTGCAATCGTTCCTGCAACAGCAAAACTTCTGGATGCAGCCCGCAAGAAAGGAGTTCCTGTAATTTTCTGCAACGACTGCCATATCAAGGGAATAGACCTTGAGCTCAAGCTCTGGGGAGACCATGCTATCAAGGGAACCAAGGGCGCTGAGGTCATTCCTGAACTCAAACTCTGCGCAAAGGATTACGTTGTTCCCAAGAGACGCTACAGCGGATTCTTCCAGACAGACCTGGATATCCTCCTGAAAGAACTCGGCGTTAAGACAGTTGTAATGACCGGGCTTCACGCCCACATGTGCGTAAGGCACACATCTGCAGACGCTTACTGCCTTGGCTATAACGTAGTTGTGGCAAAGGAGGCAACTGATTCCTTTACAGAGGAAGACTACAAGATCGGTATTGCATACCTGAAGACCTGCTATGGTGCAGACGCCTACAGCAACAAGGAACTGATTGCAGCCTTCTAATATGAGCCGCAAAAGAAATAAAGATAGACAAATAATTGAAAATGTGAGCATTGAGGCCGTTGCTGCAGAAGGCAATGGCCTTGCTCATATAGACGGCAAGGTTCTGTTTGTGCCCAAGTGCGTTCCCGGAGACGTTGTAGACGTTCAGATAATGCGCTCACGCAAAGGTTTCATGCAGGGAAATCCCATAAGAATGGTCAAGGAGTCCCCGATCCGCCAGAAACCGTTCTGCCCTCACTATGGAATCTGCGGAGGCTGCACATGGCAGGCTCTCCCATACGACAAGCAGCTGGAATTCAAGCAACAGCAGGTCATAGACCAGCTCACCAGGATAGGGCACCTGACACTCCCCCCTATCTCCCCCATTCTTGGCTCAGAACGCACAATAGACTACCGCAACAAGCTGGAATTCACCTTCTCTGACAAACGCTGGCTGTTCAACGACGAGCGCCTTAACTCTGACGGAACTGAAAAGGTATTTACACCGGAAGAACTCCTCGGGCTTGGATTCCATATTCCGGGAATGTTCAGCAAAGTGCTGGATATCAAGGAATGCCGCCTCCAGAAAGAGCCATCCAACGCCATCAGACTGTTCGCCAGAAAATACGCTGTGGAAAACGGACTTGGATTCTTCGATCTATACAACCACACAGGCTTGCTCAGAAACATAGTCATCCGCTGTACGGAAGACGGCAAGTGGGGAATCAATCTGGTTATCGGAGCAGCCAGAATCGGTGAGCATCCAACTAAACACCAGATGCAGGATGCCGAGAACATGGTTAAGGCAATTTGCAGGGAGTTCACTTGCATCACCTCCGCCTATCTTACCGTAAACAGCAAGGCCAACGACAGTTACGACGGTTGCCCTATCTACCATATCCATGGAGACGAATACCTCGTTGAGAAAATGGAGGACATTTCTTTCCGCATTGGCCCCAAGTCTTTCTACCAGACCAATTCCCTCCAGGCCTACCGCCTCTACTCTGTGGTAAGGGATTTCGCTGATCTCAAGGGAAACGAGGTTCTCTATGACCTTTACACAGGCACCGGCACAATAGCCCTGTTCCTCGCCCGTAGAGTCAAGAAAGTCATAGGCGTGGAATATGTAGAAGAAGCTGTCGCCGATGCAAAGAGAAACTCAAGGAATAACGGCATAAACAACGCCGAGTTCTTTGCCGGAGACATGAAAGATGTGCTCAGCGATGAATTCATCCAAAAGCACGGCAAGCCCGATATCATTGTCCTGGACCCTCCTAGAGCCGGAATACATCCTTCTGTAGCCCAGGTAATTCTGAGGGCCTCCCCTAGCCGTATCGTTTATGTGAGCTGCAACCCTGCCAGCCAGGCAAGGGATCTGGAAACCCTCTGCCAGGACTACACAATACTCAAGGTTCAGCCTGTGGACATGTTCCCTCACACCCAGCACGTGGAAAATGTGGTACTGCTGGAAAGGAGCAAATAGTTTTTTTGCTAAATTTGTGAAAACTCACCTATAAAAAACATAATTATGTCTTTAATCAGCGATTTGATTTCTAAGCAGGTTAGTTCTGCTACCGGAGGAATCGAGATTCCTTCCGACATCAAGAGCCAGGTTCTCGGAGGCCTCGGCGATTCCATCCTTGGAAGCCTTACCCAGACGGCTGCAAAACAGGGCGGAACAGATTTGATTTCCGACCTTCTCACAGGAAAGACAAGTGCTGCAAACAGCCCTATCACTGCATTGGCAGGAAGTCTTTTCTCCACCAACATCCTCAGCAAGCTGAACCTTGGCGGCGGATTGGCAAAGTCCCTTACAGGCCTAATTCCTACTGTATTGGGAGGACTCAAGAACTTCATCAAAGATCAGGACGGAGACGGAGACATTGACCTTAAGGATATTATGCTCTCCATTACGGGTGGCGGCAACTCCAGCGGAGGAGGCCTTGGCAGCATCATCGGCGCTGCTACCAGCATCCTTGGAGGCCTTATGGGAGACAAGAAGTAGCATGGCAGACGAAAAGATAATATTCTCGATGAATGGGGTGGGAAAAATCCTGCCCCATAATAACAAGGTCATACTTAAGGACATATATCTATCATTCTTCTACGGGGCCAAGATCGGCATCATAGGCCTGAATGGTAGCGGAAAGTCCACCCTGCTCAAGATAATTGCCGGGGTGGAGAAATCCTATCAGGGAGAAGTTGTCTGGGCTCCTGGCTACAGCGTTGGCTATCTGGAGCAGGAACCTCAGATGGATCCGGACAAGACTGTGCTTGAGGTGGTTCAGGAAGGAGTCCAGGAAGTAATGGACCTTCTGAACGAGTTCAACGAGATCTCCGCAAAGTTCTGCGAGCCAATGGATGATGACCAGATGAACCGTCTGATGGAACGCCAGGGAGAGCTTACGGAGAAGATAGACCATTGCGACGGATGGGAAATAGATTCCAAGCTGGAAAGGGCCATGGATGCCCTTCAGTGTCCGCCATCTGATGCAAAGGTGTCTACCCTATCCGGCGGAGAGAGAAGAAGGGTTGCCCTATGCCGCCTGCTTTTAAGGCAACCGGACGTGCTACTTCTGGACGAGCCTACCAATCACCTTGATACAGAGAGTATTCTATGGCTGGAGGCTCATTTAAGGCAGTACAAGGGAACCGTAATTGCCGTTACCCATGACCGCTACTTCCTGGACAATGTGGCCGGATGGATTCTTGAACTTGACCGCGGAGAAGGCATACCGTGGAAAGGCAACTATTCTTCCTGGCTGGACCAGAAGACCAAGCGTCTGGAGATGGAGGAAAAGACAGAGAGCAAGCGCCGCAAGACCCTCCAGCGAGAGCTGGAATGGGTGCGCATGGCTCCTAAAGCCCGCCAGGCTAAGCAGAAAGCCCGTCTGGGGGCATACGAGAAACTGGCTTCTCAAGACTCCAGGGAAAAGGAAGCCAACCTGGAAATCTACATTCCAAACGGACCTCATCTTGGGAACAAGGTCATCGAGTTCCACGATGTCAGCAAGTCTTTCGGAGACAAGCTTCTGTTTGAGCATCTTACGTTCAGCCTACCTCCAGCTGGCATCGTTGGAGTTATCGGCCCTAACGGAGCCGGCAAGACTACCCTTTTCCGCTTGATTATGGGAATCGAGCAACCGGATTCCGGAACCATAGAAATCGGAGACACAGTAAAGATATCATACGTGGATCAGCAGCACAAGAGCATAGATCCAGACAAGACTGTGTATGAGACAATTGCAGGAGACTCTGAATGGGTTCGCCTGGGTGGAAGAGACATTAACGCACGTGGCTGGGTTTCCCGCTTTAACTTTAGCGGAGCAGACCAGGAAAAGCTCTGCGGCATCCTTTCCGGCGGAGAGCGCAACCGCCTGCATTTGGCTCTGACTCTCAAGGACGAGGGCAATGTCCTCCTTCTGGACGAGCCTACCAACGATGTGGATGTCAACACTATCCGTGCCCTTGAGGAAGGTCTGGACAGCTTTGCCGGCTGCGTTGTTGTTGTCAGCCACGACCGCTGGTTCCTGGACAGGATTGCAACCCACATACTTGCATTCGAAGGAGACAGCCAGGTTGTCTTCTTTGAGGGCAACTACCAGGAATACGAGGAAAACCGCAAAATGCGCCTCGGGAACGTTGAGCCTAAGCGCTTCAAATACAAGAAACTGATGGAATAAATGCGTATATCCAAAGACATAGCAGAGAATATTGTAGCCCCTGCAACCGTTCCGGGAAGCGGAGCCGTTGGCATTATCCGCCTTTCCGGGCCGGATGTCTTAACAATCGCGGATTCTATCCTGACTCTTTCCTCCCACATCAGAGGCAAGCGCCCTACCCTCAAAAACACAGACTCATACAAGATGCGTTTTGCCCGAATCTATACTCAGGACAAAGCTCAGAATAAAAGCCTTGTAGACGAGGTGCTTGCCGTTCCTTTCCGAGCTCCAAATTCCTACACCGGAGAAAACTGCGTGGAAATCTACTGCCACGCTTCTTCATTCATAGAAAACAGGATCCAGCAGCTGCTGATTGATTCTGCCAAATCGCTGTTCAAAAACAGCAGAATTTCATCCCCTCTTCGCATCGCTGAGCCAGGAGAATTCACAAAGCGCGCTTATCTTAACGGCAAGATGGACCTTGCTCAGGCAGAGGCAGTTGCAGACCTGATTGCAGCGGAGACGGAGGCCTCCCACAGCATAGCCATGAACCAGATGAGGGGCGGTTTCTCCCAAGAACTGAGAGACCTCAGGGAATCCCTTCTCAACCTCTGCGCCCTTATGGAGCTTGAACTGGACTTCAGCGAGGAAGACGTGGAGTTCGCAGACCGCAAGAAGCTCTCCGGAATACTTGACTCCACTTATCAGAAAATCAAGGATCTGGCAGACTCCTTCTCCCTTGGCAACGCTATAAAAAACGGTATTCCGGTTGCCATAGTGGGAGCGGTTAACACCGGCAAAAGCACTCTGCTTAACCTCATCCTGGGTGAGGAAAGGGCCATAGTTTCCCCTATCCAGGGCACAACCAGAGACACAATAGAAGACACTGTCAACATAGGCGGCACTTTATTCCGCTTCATAGACACAGCCGGCATTAGAAACACCACTCAAACCATTGAGATAATGGGCATTGAGCGCACCTGGCAAAAACTCAGAGAGAGTTCTGTGGTCATCCTTATGCTGGACTGCACAAGGGAAGATTCCTTCTCCCCTTCCATCAAAACCATCGCTGAGAAAACAGACAAAAAACGCCAGAAACTCATCATCCTTGCCAACAAACTTGACAAGGTCAAAGCAAGTGGCAAACACGGTTCAGACGAGGATAATAAGGTTCAAAAAGAGATTACAGATAGCATCAAATCTATCTGCAAGAAGCTAAAGCTCAGCGATGTAACTATCCACACCCTATCGCTGAAAAAAGACAAAGAGGCATCAAAAACAATAATCGGCGACACCCTCAAGAAACTCGGCAAGGGCTTCCTCTCTAACCTGCAGGGCAAGACCTACGTCACCAACCTCCGCCATTACCAGGCCCTAAAAGACGCAATGGCATCTATTGAGCGTGTCTTCAACGGCCTGAAAACCAACCTCCCTACAGACCTCCTGGCCCAGGACCTTAGAGAAGCCACAGACGACCTCGGCAGCATCATTGGAGAAATCTCCTCACAGGACATCCTCTCCCACATCTTCTCCCACTTCTGCATCGGGAAATGAGATGCCCTTCCTGGATTGCGGCGAATGTGGCTACACCGGTAACGATGGCAATGGGGATAATGGACCAGAACACTGTTGGAACTGAGAGAAAGAGCAGAAAACCAGTCAGTTTGTTGGCCGTGGTGTGAGGAAAGCGGAAACCTTTGCAGACTATTAGTGCCAAGATTTGATTGACGATCTTGATGGCAACAATTACCCCTGCCCAGATCCACAGCCATATCGGAATCTGGATAATGGGTATTATCTGTATGGCGCAGCAAGCGACAAAGCAGATATCCGCCACACTGTCCAGAACAGCACCGGTTTTACTCTCAGCTTGCAGTTTTCGGGCAAGGTATCCATCCAGCATATCGCTCAGGCCACACAGGCCATAAATTACCCAGAAAGCCACCCCTGCCGGTTTACAGATCAACAGACAGGCGGCCCCAAGAAATCTGAGCGCAGTTATTATATTGGGAATGAGTTTCACCCTTCAAGGTTCTTCTTGCCCTCAAAAATACGAAAACCACCCGTTGGCGGCACTATATTTGCCTTTAGAACGGGCAAACTGATATTTTATGCGAATCAAACTGTTTCTCGCAATTATGCTCCTTCCCATCTGCCTTTACGCTCAGGAGAATGTCCGCATAACAGGACGGATTGTCAATGAAAAAGGCGAAGCCGTTGAATATGTTCAGGTAGGCATTCCAAAATTAGGTATCGGCACCATTTCATCTGTTGACGGCCACTTTGAAATCAATGTTCCGGCGGACACCATTGAGTTCCACCACGTTTCATATCAAACAGGCTATTATCCCGTTTCCGTGGCTAAGAAAGACGTGGTTATTGTTCTCAAGGATGCCGAGTTGCCACCAGTAGTCATAACCAACGGAGAAAAGAAGGAGAAATACCTGCTCCGAACAGGAACCAGGATTCCCGGATCTGCCGGTGTTTTCAGCCGTCCGGACGGCGTTGTAAAGGGCATTGAACTGGGTTCGGTTGCAAGGGCAAAGAAGCCTTTCCTGGTCAAGAACATCCAATTCTCCATCCTGGAAAACACCATCCCCGGATGTGTTGCGGCAATCAATATCTACCGAATTGAGGGAGAGGCGGAACAATTCATCAACATCCTTCGCAAACCCATCTATGTAAATATCGCTCTGTCTGGACAGAAACAGGATTACGATATCCAGCCAGAAGAATTCATACTGCTTGATCCAGGGCGCTATTTCATCTCCTTTGCAGTGGTTGACTGCGATATGGATGCTGTTCGCCGATATCAGGCAACACCCGAATCCGAGCGAGATCCAAGAGCGATGCGCTTCTACATGAATCTGTACTTAAAAAGCAGTTATGAACGCTCCATCGCACTCGGTCAACTCACACACTATCCGGTCAATATCGGCATCTCCGTCAAGGGTTTAGAGTTCCAATAGTTTTCCACCTTTTAAGCACCATCTCATCCATAGTGCAGTCCTGCAGGAACTTGCCGTCTGCATAGCAATACTTGCAGTAGTCAAAGTTTATGCTTCCGTCTTCATTATGCCCGCAATCCTCGTCTTTTGTCAAAGGCATACCGCAACCCTGGCAGAACTGCGGAAGCTGGCCCGGGAGCAGATGCTTTCCCTTTTGGGGGAATGTTGCTTCATACTCAGCGAAGGCTTCAGGTTTTTCCTCAGCGACAAAATACCCTTTTGGAGGGCAGTAAGTCCCCTCTCTGCCAGCCCAGTACCCCGGAACAAGCTCCTGAGCCAGGAAGTAAGGCACAGGGCTATCTGCAGGCTCGCTGTGATAATGAATCTTTAACTTGCTGGCCAGGTCAAAACCGGCGTTCTTATAAAAGTCTATGTTTCCTTCCATGCACAGAAGGCCGATGCCGGCTTCTTTTGCCTTTTCAAGCGCATAGTTCAGCAGCTTAAGGCCGTACCCTTTGCGCTTATAGTCAGGATGTATGCTGATCGGTCCAAAGGTCCAGGCAGGGAACGGAGTTCCATCGCTGAGAATGATTTCCGCCTTGGAGAACATCACATGGCCGATGATGCGGCCATCTTCCTCCATAACAAAGTCAAGCTCAGGAATAAAAGCCGGATTGCTTCGGTACTCCTTCAGCACAAAGTGCTCCTGGCATCCAGGACGGTAAACATTCCAGAAGGCTTCTCTGGTCAGGACTTCAACCTCCCTCCAGTCTTGCGGTTTTTCTAATCTGATAATCATTATCACTGTTTAAGTTAACATAGTGCGTGTTCAGAGTCCAAATGTACACAAATAGCGTGAAAGTGACTATTTTTGCAATTAGGGATAGCATTGATATGGGAATAGCTCGCTTAATATTGAAAATACTTGGTTATAAAATTACCACGGACTTCCCGGATGTACGGAAGAGCATCATGGTGTTTGCCCCGCACACTTCATACTGGGATGCAGTAATCGGCAAGCTGGTGCTGAGGGTGTTGGGTGTACATCATTATCTACTGGGCAAAAAGGAGCTGTTTAATTTTCCGATGGGCATCTTCATGCGGCTATTCGGAGTCATACCCATTAGGGGCATGAAGGGGCATAACTCCATCTACGATGCCGTTAACCTGCTCAACAAAGAGGAGAGGATTCATCTTCTCATTTGTCCAGAGGGAGGGTTCGCACCTACAGACCGTTGGAATCCAGGCTTTTATCACATGGCACTGAAAGCGCATGTACCAATTGTAGTCGTCTATATAGACTATGGACGGCACGAATCCGGAGTGAAAGGTGTAATAAGCGACCTTAGCGATCTGAACAAGGTTTATCAGCAACTTGCTGAAATGTACCATGGAGTGACGGCACGTCATCCAGAATGCTTCCTGCTGCCCAAATACAAAGAATAGCATATATTTGTCGTTATGAATGTTAAGGAGCTCAAACTGGACAGGGAGTCGCTGGCAGCTGCAATAGCCAGCGAGGATCCCGATTTTGATAATGAGCTCCGCGATTTGGCCTACAGAACCAAGGTCGAGACCATAGGACCAGAGGTTTATCTGAGAGGACTTATCGAGATTTCAAACATCTGTGTAAAGAATTGCCTGTATTGCGGAATCCGACGTGATGTCCGGTGCCCGCGCTACGAACTATCTGAAGAAGAAGTACTTGCAGCCGCACGTATCGCAGCAAGCCGCCGTTTCGGATCCATTGTAATCCAAGGCGGAGAGCGTACTGACCCGGCCTTTATCAGCAAAATAACAAGGCTTATAAAGGCAATAAAGGATATAGAACCGGCCGTTGAGGGTGATCCCCAACTCGGAATCACGCTCTCACTTGGGGAACAGAAAAAAGAGGTCTATGAGGAATGGTTCGATGCCGGTGCTCACCGATATCTTCTGCGCATAGAAGCCTCTAACCCGGATCTTTTCCACAAAATCCACCCTAACGATCCTCTGCATTCATACGACCGCAGGCTCAGGGCACTCTACGATCTCAAGGATACCGGCTACCAGGCCGGTACCGGCGCTATGATTGGACTTCCGTTCCAGACAGCTGAAGATATGGCGGACGACCTTTTATTCTACAAGGAATTCGATGCACCGATGATTGGAATGGGGCCGTACAACCCCCATCCTGAAACTCC
>JAFZMA010000169.1 GCA_017551215.1 Bacteroidales bacterium
ATCTTCTCAAGACGGTTTCCTTCCTCAATCACATAATTCCAAGGAAGATGGTTGATGAAAGCGTTGTACTGCCAGTTAGCCAGTGCCCTGTAAGATTCCTGGGCCATCATCTGCTGGCGGCGGTAGTTGTTAAGGATAGACTGGAGCATGTTGTCGTCGAACTCGCCCTTCTTTACCTTCTCCAACTCTTCCATTACTATTGCCTTGGCTTCTTCCAGGCTCTGTCCTTCCCTTGGTTCGCACTCCAGGAAGAAAATGATGTAATCAGACAGAGTGTAACTGTAGGCTGTAGCGCCCAGAGTCTTCTGAGGGCGGTTTACATCCTGGTCTATCAGTCCGGCTCCGCCACGGTTGGAAAGAATGTTGGTAAGCAGATAGAGAGTGTCTTCAGTGAAGTTCAAACCTTCTCTTCCGGCCTTGTAGGCAGAAGGGAATCTCCAGCCCATCATAATGAACGGAGACTCAAGACCGTAAACAGTCTTCTCTATGTGAGCGTTGATAGGCTCCTCGTCTTCAAATTCAAGAAGCTTGAGATCATCGTTCTTCTTCCAGTCTCCGAAATACTGCTTGATGGTCTTGATCACAACATCTGGATTGAAGTCTCCAGCCAAGCAGATAGCAACGTTGTTAGGAACGTAGAAATTGTCGAAGTGCTTCTGAATGTTCACGATAGAAGGGTTCTTCAGGTGCTCCTGGGTACCGATGGTAGTCTGCTCTCCGTAAGGATGCTTGTCGAACATTGCAAACAGAAGGGTATCGGCTGCATTTCCTCCATCATTGGACAGGCCAAGATTGCACTCCTCATACACAGACTCAAGCTCTGTATGGAATCCGCGGATAACCATATTCTTGAAACGATCGCTCTGGATCTTTGCCCAAGCCTCTACCTGGTTTGCAGGAATGTCCTCCGTGTAAACGGTCATGTCGAAGGAAGTGAATGCGTTGCTTCCGCTGGCTCCCAACTGGGCCATGATCTTGTCATACTCGTTGCCGATAAAATACTCGGAAGCGGCATATGAAATGGAGTCTATCTTTGCGTACTCGGCCTTTCTCTCCTCTGGATCAGTCATAAGCCTATACTTCTCGAACTCCTCTGTAATCTGGTCCAGCAACGGCTTTTCAGCCTCATAATTGCTTGTTCCAAAGTTTGTTGTACCCTTGAACATAATGTGCTCAAGATAATGGGAAAGACCTGTAGTCTCGGAAGGGTCGTTCTTGCTGCCCACCCTTACTGCAATGTAGGTCTGGATTCTAGGCTCCTTGTGCATAGGAGTCAGATAAACGGTAAGCCCGTTGTCAAGAGTGTAGATCCTTGTATTGGTTGGATCCCCCTTGATTGTAGTGTACTCTTTCTTGCAGCCTGCAAATATGCCCGCAAGCACGATAATTGCAACTGCAACAATTGAAAGTTTGACTGATAACTTCATAATGTAATTGAACTGTATTTAAAATGAATTATATTTTCCTGTAAACGGACAAATTTAACAATAAAACGGTATCTTTGAAAACTATTATGAAAAAGGGATTAAACATATTCAGAAAGGCATCTGCCATGATTGCGGCTTTATTTGTTGCTTGTGGCTCAGCGACGGGTCAGACGGGGCATACCACATCTCTGAAGTTTGACAAGACCGTGCATAACTTCGGAAAGATTCTGTATGGCAGCGGGGAGAAAAAGTGCGAGTTCAAGTACACCAATATCAGTAAGGAGCCGGTTGTGATCAATAACATACTCTCCTCTTGCGGATGCAGCGTTCCGGAGTGGAACAAGGCCCCTATCCGCCCTGGAGAAAGCGGTGTGATAAAGGTCACTTATCTGAATGACCAGGGAGCCTATCCGTTTGACAAAACTTTAACCGTTTATGTATCCTCATCGCAGAAGCCTATAATTCTGAGGATTACAGGCGTTGCATACGACAAGGCCAAACCTGTGGGAGAACTTTATCCGGCACACTTCGGGCCGCTGGGCATGAAGACGGAGATTCAGAACGGCGGACAGATTGAGCAGGGTCTCAAGAAGGCTCTCAAGGAGAATGTAGTGAACATATCGCAGAAGAAAGTTAAGGTGAGCTTTGCGGATGCGGATCCGGCTCTGGAGATATCCATCAGCCCTTCCACCATCGGTCCTGGAGAGAGCGCTACCATTTCCTACAGCATAGATACCCGCAAGGGAAAGACCAGATGGGGCAAGAACTACTATAAGGCAACAATACTCTGCGACGGCAAGAAGGCCGGAGAGTTTTCCA
>JAFZMA010000170.1 GCA_017551215.1 Bacteroidales bacterium
CAGGAACTTGAGTTCACCGCTCCGGATACCCAGTGGGACAACATCCTTACATTTTGCAGCGGTCTTGGCCTTCAGGTCTGCCGCCTCAAGTGGAAGAAGGGCTTCCATTACCATACCATTTTCGAGGATTACGATATCCACGTGGAGCTTCTGAATGTGAAATATCTGGATTGGTTCGTGGAGATGGAAATCTGTCCGCCGAGCCTTGAAGGTTTCGATGTTGAGAACGCCCACAAGGTGCTCCGGGATCTGCTTGCAGCCATCGGAATATCCGAGGATGCCATTGAACACGTAGGTTACAACAAGCTGCTTAAGGCCATCGGCCACGACAAGGGTTGACATATGCTGGCAGTATTCATCAATTGCGCCACAGTAATTCTCGGCTCGATTATCGGTCTTCTGGTAGGTAAGCACCTTAAGGACAGCTTCAAGGAAATCGTGTTTTCATGCGCAGGCCTTGTTACCCTTGTAATGGGGGTAGGCATGGCTCTGGAGTCTTCCAACAAGCTTGTAATGCTGCTTGCCCTGCTTGTCGGTGGCGCAATAGGATATCTTCTGAAAATCGAGGATGGGATTCTGAGTCTGGGCGACAGGCTCGGAAATCTGACCAGAAAAGAGGAAAACGGAGAAAACACAAGCCACAACTTCGGGAAGGGGTTCCTTGCAGCGTCGGTTCTGTTCTGCTCCGGTGCCATGAGCGTTGTGGGCTCCATTCAGGCCGGAACCACGGGCGAGATGCAGACAATCCTCATCAAGTCCGTCATGGAC
The DNA here is from genome assembly GCA_017551215.1 of Bacteroidales bacterium. The sequence goes on from JAFZMA010000170.1 coordinate 769, forward strand.
GGATGCATGGCTGTGGTATTTGCATCGGTCTACGGTGTAGGGGTTATGTTCTCAAGCCTGTTCATCCTTGTGTACCAGGGATTCTTCACCCTGGCCGGCGGCTGGCTGGAACCTGTTCTTGGTACCGTAGGAATCACGGAGCTTTCGGCTGAAGGCGGAATCCTTCTTCTGATGATAGGCTTCGGGCTTCTGAAGATAAAGGAATTCAAGACCGCCAACTTCCTGCCCGCATTGGTCTTCGCCCCTGTTTTCGGTATTCTTGCAGACAAGCTGTTCTAGTATTGCTATTATCTTACCGGCAGCATAATGCTCAGGGTGAATTCCCCAGGCATTGAATACTGCGCAGAAACTTCCCCGTTGTATTGGGTTACCGTTCGCCTTATGCTCTTTAGCCCGATTCCATGGAGGTTTTTTTCATTCTTGGTAGTATTCATTGAAACATCGGTCCTTTCGGAGCACCCATTTACGAAGGAAATGAAGAACTTTCCGGCATAGAAACTTGTTCTGATTGTTATGTACCTGCTTTCTGTCGGAACACTCAGAGAGGCCTCAATGGCATTATCCAGAGCATTCCCGAACACCGAGATAACATCGAACTCAGTAAGATATGATACAGGTGAAAGGTCCATGCTGACGGTCAGTCTGATTCCTGAAGATTGAATTATAGGCATTTTTGCACTCAATAGACTGTCCATGCATTCATTGCCCGTCTGGATGCTGCTTCTGTAGGCATCAATCTGACTGATTATGGTATCGATGTGAGCAGAGGAATCTGAATTCAGATTGTTCTTAAGGACTATCAGATGGTTCTTCATGTCATGGGCAATCTGCTTGAACGCTTCTGCCGTCTCGATTTCAGCTTTCAGGGAATTGATCTGTTCCTTCTGCTTAATACCCATTATTTCCGACTGACGTCGGTTTTCCGCAAGAATCGTCATCCTGATTATAATCACCATAGTACTTACTGAGAGAAGCATGACAGCAACAGGGTAGAGGTTTTGATCATAATTCTGCAGACCCTCTTGCTGGACGACTGTTTTGCTGTAGATGAGAATAATCGAGATTATGCCTATTGTTGCCATCAGGAACGGTTTTACTTCTCCCAGTTCATCCATGTGGAGATGCTTTGATATTAGAAAAAACATCAGCACCAGAATCAGATAGTACACAATTGTTCCGACAAGGTGATTATTCCAGAAATGAGCGGAAAACCTGCCCAGGAACGGTCTGATTGTCTGCAGAGAAGTCAGCAGGTTGGTAAAGACAAGGGCTGTGAAAACCGAGTTGCGGGAAGACTGATCCGTTCCTGCCATTGAAAAGATGGAGTATGTGACGACTCTTATTGCAAAAGACAAGACAATAATACCGGAGACAGATCTGAAAAGATAAATAGGAAGGGTGAGCAGCAACGTGGAAGATGCAATCCAAAAAGCTTTTCTCCTGCTCTTTCCGACCGATTTGAAGAAAAGGAGAACCGCGAATGTGTCAAACAGGAAACCGATGATTCTGTCTGTCATGTTCTCTGCCCCACAAAAGCCGCCAGATCTGACATGAACTGCTTTCTTCTATTCCGGCTGATAGGGATGAAAGATCCATCTTCCATTTCTATACGTGTATCGAACGATTTGATTCCTCTGGCATTTACAAGAAAACTCTGATGACACCGGATGAAACCATACTGTCCCAATTCTTCTTCCATCTCGTTGAGGGAACCCAGAAAGACATCTTCGGTTCCGTCGGCAGTGTGTGCTAGTATGTCGTGGTTTTTTGATTCAAGAAACAGAAGGTCTCTGGTGGAGATGATTTTCTTCATATCCGAATTCTTGCACTTGAAGACAATCCTGTGTGCCTCATTTCTGCTTATGTACTTCATGGCAAGATTCACTTCAAACTGCCAGTCTTCATATGAAATGGGTTTTGTCATGAATCCGAACGGACGGACCTCATAGCTTTTCAGTGCGTATTGGGGGAGGTTTGTGATGAAGATTATGCAGAGATCCGGATGGCTTTCCCGCAATACTCTTGCAGTGTCAATTCCGTTCATGCCACCCATCTGTATGTCCAGAAATAAAAGATCAAGTGAAGGAGGGCACTTGTCGACAAGGTCTTCCCCGCAGTCGAATTCCAGAACCGAGAAGCGCTGACTGTTTTTTGTGCAAAAGGATGCTGCAAATTGCTTTATTGTGTCCCTTGAGTTCTTGTTGTCATCACATATCGCAATAGTCAGCATACAATTATTATAAGGGAGGCTTTCCGTTTTTGGAAGATTCAAAGACCTTGGAGTTTTTCATTGGGGCGATTCCCATGTTCCTATACCAATTTCGAAATAAACAAAACATTTTTCGCAATTAATGTTTACAGCCAATTGGCCGCATAGTTAACTAGGTGAGTCAGGTAACAACTCAGCTGGGAGGAGGAATGATGAAAGAGAAAAAAGAAAGGAATTTCCTTTGGATGATTGTAGGACTCGGTGTAATGGTCCTGTGTTATGTGCTGGTCTGGTGCGTTACATCGGATTGGGGGAAAATCAACGTCAACCGCATGAAATTCGCTTACGGTGTAGAAGCCGGCGGAAACGGAAGCTATGAGGGCAGTTATCTGCTCTATGCTCCTGATACTGCCACACAGGAGAACCCGGGTCAGCTGATTCTCCTGATTCACGGAGGAACATCGAACTGCTTTGCTTTGAAGAATTATGCCATGGAGCTGGCAAGACGCGGCTATGTTGTCGTAACTCCTGACCTTCCCACCACCGGATATAGCGATAGCGTCGGAGAAGCAGGTGCAAATGCTTTAGGAAAGAGTAACGATGTTTTCCTTACAGCTTTGGAAAAGCATCTCGAATCATATGATTTTGTCAAAGAGGATTTCTGTGTCATCGGATTCTCCAATGGTTCGACAACGGCTAGGACAATGATTACATTGTTCCCTGAAAAGTATATTTCTTATGCGAATGTGACAAACTACAAGAATCAGGAACAGAAGGCAGGTGCAGATCTTGGTATTCCTTACTGGGGGATTCAGCCGTACGGTTCAAGTGATTACACTTATGCCAAGAGCGGAGCAAGGCCGAGAGCAAATGCAGATTATAACGGATATACTGAGACAATCGATGTCAACGGCATTACCTGTTACTGCTATTACACCAATCACGGCTACGTCCATGTGCTCATTCCGGACAGCACGGAGATGGTTTCCAATGCTATAAGACTCCAGGAAATGGTTGTTCCGAGCGGAATTGATCATGGTCTCAAATCAACTCAGCTTGTCTTCTGGTGGGCGGAGATCTTCGCACTCATCGGCCTTGTTGCAATGATTGTCTTCATTGTGAGCTTCATAGGATTGCTTCTCGAGACGAATTTCTTCTCCTCAGTCAAACATGAAGACTGTCCGATACTTGCGGTTGCTCCTTCAACAAGAAAGGAGAAGCTTATCAAGGTAGGAATTGGAGTTGCCGAGTTTGCTGTGTTTGTGTTCCTCTACAAAGTCATGGGCGGAAAGGTTGTTTTCAAGACAACCAAGTTCCATCCGATCTGGATCAACAATCTTCTTCCTTACCTTCTGGTACTGGCTGCCTGGCAGATTGCGAAGTTCGTTTTCTGGCATTTCAAGTGCAAAAAGAACGGAGAGGGTAATCTGGTGAATTACGGTTTCGCCTGGAATGGTGACATCAAGTACAATCTGGCGAATATCGGAAAATCCTTCATTCTGGCACTGTTCTCAGTACTCATAGTCTTTGTTGTGGCTGAATACATGAACTTCAACCTCGGCGTGAATTTCCAGTTCATGGTTTTCACCATGTCTGCTTTGACACTGAAGAAGGCAGCTGCAACGCCATTCTACATTATCTGCTACATTATTATCTTCATCGGTGCTCATCTCATGGCCTATTCGATGAGAACAAAGGATTGTACCGTAAGCAGCAAAGCAACATTGTGGGATGCACTCAAGGGTGCTTTCATCACCATTGCTCCTATTCTCCTTTGGTGCATCTATAATTATCTGGTATGGAAGGAAGTCATCATCTCCGGAAAAATGGACACTGTGGCTGACCGTCTTTACGGATATGTACTGATTGTCATGATTATCGGACCACTTCACGCATTCATTTACAAGAAAACAAAGAATGTATGGCCTGGTATCTTCACTTGTGCAATGATGATTACATTCATGGTCTGTTCGAATTATCCGTTGAGCGCAAGCTATTTCGTATGATGATCTGACTTCCAGGATTCAAAGAAGTTAAATCCATAAACTTTTCCATCTTGATATCCCCCGGAACCTTCAGCGGGGGATATCGCTTTTTAGAACAAATACAACGGTTTTATGATTTTATTTCGAAAACGGCAAAGATTTTTGTTGACAACGGTTGGTCAACATGGTTAACTAGGTATGTCAGGTAACTATTTTTCTCCGGAACACAAGCATTTTGCGCAAGGAGAAGTTTATGGAAAAAGTGAAGATGAAAAAGACGACTGTTGCTCTTCTAATCAGCTTCGGGGTTCTGGTTCTGATTTCCCTTTTGAACTGGGGAGTCGTAACCGGTTGGGGAAATGTTAGAATTACAAATGTGACCATCGCCGGTGATGATGGTCTCGAATACACGGCACTTCTGTATACACCGAAGAGTGCTTCGAATGTGGACAAGGCTCCGGCATATCTGTGTCTGCACGGCTATAGCGGAAACGCAAGAAACCATGAGTCATGGGCTGTCGAGTATGCCAGAAGAGGCTTTGTTGTTCTCTCTATAGATAACTATGGCTCCGGTGACTCCGAATTTGCGGACAACCTCAGTACTGCCGCCAAGGCAGCTGCCGAGGCAGCGGCAAACGGAACTCAGAAACAGGGTGGAGCAATGGGTAATTCCGCAAACACTCTGATTCCCGTTGCATTTGCAAAATACCTTGCCGGCCTTCCTTATGTCGATGCCGAAAATATTGTAATCGGCGGTCATTCAATGGGTGCTCAGGCTACAACTGCAGCAGCAGCTGTCGTTGAGGCAAAAGTTCTTGTTCTCTGTGAGCCCATGGGTGCAAATGCAAAGAATGTCATCGGTTCACCCAGTGTTATTTGGGAGTGGGGTACTGCAGACAAACTCAGAACCGAGGAAAAGGATCTGGAGACTGCATACAACTTCTTCAAGGCAAGGGGAGCAAACGTAAGTGAGGGCGAGACTGTCGTAGAGACAGGAAAGGTCTATACCAACGCATCCGGTGCGAAGTTCCAGCATGTATTCATCAATAAGATGATTCATGAGGCAGCATTTGTGAACTCAACAGCAATCGGAACCCAGGTTGCCTTTGTCCAGGAAGTTCTCGGTGATGCAGTTCCCAATCCGATTCCGGCAAACAACCTTATCTGGTTCTGGAAGGACTGGACAGGTCTTGCAGGCGTATTCGCCTTTGTTGTATTCGTCTGTGCACTTCTGTGCTTCCTCATGGAAGAGGTTCCGTTCTTCGGTTCCGTCAAGCAGGAGCTTCCTAGAAACATCGGTCTCAGAGGTTTCGGCTTCTGGCTTTCTGTGGGTGTCGGAGTTGTTGTTCCGTTCATCACAACCTATTTCGCCAACCTCGGTCTGAACGGCCTGTTCGGTGCAAAGAGCGCTTACAGCAATGTTGAGAAGGGTATCTTCAGACTCAGATTCACAAACATCAGCCTTGCAGTTGTGATTGCCCTTACAATCATCGGCGGCCTGATGCTGATTCTGTACATCTTCACGGATGGAAAGAAGCACAAGGCAAAGCTTGAAGATTTCGGTCTTACAACAACAGGAAACAGCAAGATCAGCTGGGCACTGATCGGAAAGAGTGCTCTTCTTGCCCTTACAATCCTCTTCATCTCATACACATACCTTACGATGCAGAGACAGATTCTCAGGACCGATTTCTACACCCAGTTCTTCGGATTCAGGGCAATCCAGTCCAGGAAGTTCGTCTACTACATTCCGTACATCATCATCTGGTGTGTCTGTTTCGGTTTCTCTTCAATCAGTCAGAACGTTGAAAGAAGACTTCCCTCGACCGGAAGCGAGACAAAGGACACAGTCCGCCAGATTATCTTCAATGCAGTTCTGAATATGGCTGCCGTCCTCCTTCTGGTTGTAATCGAACACATTTTCCAGACAACCAAGGGCGCAGGCGTCTATGGTCTTCCCAAGTGGGGAACAGACCTGACAAGACTCTGGGGCATGCCGCTTGGAATGTTCATCGGTGGCGCAGGAGTCACATTCTGCTACAGAAAGACAGGTTCAATCTGGACCGGCGCATTCCTGTTCGGAACAATCTGTGCATTGATGGCCTGTACGTTCGGATGTCTGCATCTTGCATAATTGCTGATTGATTTCCATCCATAACGATTAACACCTCCGGGCCGTCCTGAAATGGGGCGGCCCTATTATCTGGGGATTGAAGAGAGGTTGAATATGAAAGAAATACTGGTTACAGGCCACAGAAATCCGGATGCAGATAGCATCTGTGCAGCATATGCCTATGCTGATCTGAAGAACAGAATAGACCCTGAGAACAGGTATATCCCCATCAGATGCGGACAGCTTTCCGAACAGCTTAAAAAGCAGTTTTCCTTCATCGGGTTTGAACCGCAGCAATACAGGAAGGATGTGTTTGCTCGCGTGCGCGATGTCATGCTGAAACCGGAAAACCGTCTCGATGCTGATACTCCGATCTACAATCTCGTAAAGATCTACAGGGAAAGCCAGCCGTCAGCTGTTCCGGTGTTCGACAAAGAAGAATATCTGGGGCTTCTGAGTCTTGATGACATCACTTCCTGGCTGCTGAAGGATAACAAGGAAGATGTTCCCGAATATGATCTCTCGGTGACCAATATAGCATCTGTTATTCCGGGGTGGTTTCTGGAAAACGGCAAAACGGAGCAGTTCAGGGCCACCACCATTGCAGGTGCTGCGGCATTCGAGGAATTCCGGAATTTCGTCACACTGGGAAAGAACTGTGTGGTTGTCATGGGTTTCAGACGTGAATACATAGAGCATGCTGCCAGAATGCAGGTTCCCGGAATCATCATCACAGCCACCAGAGAAGCTGAGGGACTTGATCTGACTGGATACAAAGGTTTTGTCTATGTTACACATCTGGGAACAGCTGAGGTTCTGAGAAGGCTTAGGCTTTCTCCAGCTGTCAGAATCATGCTCGGAAAGCAGGGGAGTCTTCTTTCTGCTGATGACTTCTTTGACGATGCCAAGCAGATGCTTGCCTCTTCATCACTGAGAGGACTTTCAGTCTATGACAATGGGAAATGGGCAGGGTATGTAACAAGAAGGTGCTTTCTGACAAAACCTTCCTTCAATGTAATCCTTGTGGATCATAACGAAAGCGCACAGAGCATTGCAGGTCTGGACGAAGCCACCGTGTGCGAGATCATTGACCATCACAGGCTCGATGCCCCCAAGACCATCAGTCCCATCTTCATTGATGCGGAGCCTCTTGGAAGCACATGTACGATTGTGTACAAACTATTCAGGAGCAACGGACTTGTTCCGTCTCCGCTTGTCGCCAAGGTTATTCTTACAGGAATCCTGTGTGACACTCTGGTTCTCAAATCGCCGACCACAACTCCGACAGATATCCGGTTTGCAGAAGAATTGGCAGAACTCAGCGGCATTTCAGACGTTGAGGAATTCGGAACCAGACTTTTCAGTTTCAGCCTCTCTCTTGCAGAGCAGGATCCGGAGACGGTTATCAGAAATGATTTCAAGGAATACCGGGATCACGGGGTGCGCATCGGAATAGGGCAATGCGAGGTGAATTCTCTGGTAGATCTGGATGAGTACAAGGAGCAGTATCTTGATTCGCTGGTCAAAGTACGCAATTCCCTGGCTCTGGACTGGGCAATGCTGATGGTCACTGATGTATTCAAAGGAAACAGCATCTTGCTTAGTACACCATCGAAATACGAGAAACGACTTTCATTTGAATGCATTTCAGAACATGTATATGACATGCCGGGCGTGCTGTCACGCAAGAAGCAGCTTCTGATTGAAATCATAAGCGCCATGAACCAGTGAAAGCGGATAACACGAATCCTTGAAACAGGTAGCCTTCAGTTTTTCGTAACGTCCTTTGCGAACCTGTTGATGTGTATTTCCATGCGTTTGACGGCAAGGGCGGCATCCTGTTTTTCGATTGCCTCGTAGATGAGCCGATGGGACCTGAGGACAGTCTCCACCATCTCCTGTCTGCCTACAAGGTCTTTTCTGTTGTAAGAGGCCTTCAGAATGTCCAGGATAATGCGGTGACAGACCTTGTCTATCATGGCGGCAAGATTGTTGTGGGCGGCATTCGCAATGGCCTGATGGAACTCCAGATCAAGTCGGAAGAATTCGTCGAAGTTCTCCAGATTCATTCCGGATGTATCGATTGCATTTTTGAGCTTGTCCAGATCCTCTTGTGTCCTTCTTTCAGCTGCCATTTCCACGGTGTACTTCTCGAAGAGGCTCCTGACTTCCAGCAGTTCCTCGTGCGAGAACCGGTTCATGGCAATCATCTGCTCAAGAGGCTGTTCAACTGATGTGGTGGAGGGCTCCATGACAACCGCTCCGTTGCTTCCTGGTATGGTACGGATGAGACCGCTGCGTTCAAGCATTCTCAGGGCCTCGCGAATTGTGGGGCGGGAACGCTGAAGCTGCTCCATCATTGCACGTTCCGAGGGGAGACGGTCACCGGGTTTGAGCTTGCCTGTCATAATCATATCCGAAATCTGTTCATATATTGCTTCTGATGCTTTCTGCATCGGAACGGGTGTAAGCTCAAGTGTTGATCTGCTGGCTGGCATTGAGGCCTCCATAATAATAAAAGGATTAAACCGGTAAGACTTGTTAAACTGGTATACTGGTCTGACCTGTTTACCAGTATAAACTCATCTTTAAACTGATGCAAGCAGTTTGTATTTCCAAAAAAGTTTCAAAAAGTACCAATAAAAAGCTTGACAGCTGTTAGTACACCTAGTACACTGGTCTTACCAGTTGAGGAGAATTGTTGCCTGACAGTGAAAATTCAAATTGAGTGGTGTTCCGGCAACGGTGGCCGGCCGTCGGCCGCCATCCTTGTCGGGGCTCATGAATGCTTCTGAAAA
>JAFZMA010000171.1 GCA_017551215.1 Bacteroidales bacterium
TAATATGAAAACAGCTGAAATAATGGCTAACCTGGCTGCTAAGCATCCTGGTGAAAATGAGTACCTTCAGGCCGTACAGGAAGTTCTCGAGAGCATCGAGGAGGTTTATAACCAGCATCCTGAATTCGAGAAGGCCAAGATTGTAGAGAGAATGGTTGAACCAGACCGTATCTTCACATTCCGCGTAACTTGGGTAGACGACAAGGGTGAGGTTCAGACAAACCTCGGTTATCGTATCCAGTTCAACAGCGCTATCGGCCCTTACAAGGGAGGTCTCCGTTTCCACAAGGCAGTGGTTCCTTCCATGCTGAAGTTCCTCGGTTTCGAGCAGACTTTCAAAAACGCTCTGACTACACTCCCTATGGGTGGTGCAAAGGGTGGTTCCGACTTTGATCCTGTTGGAAAGTCAAACGATGAAATCATGCGTTTCTGCCAGGCATTCATGACTGAGCTTTGGCAGTGCATCGGTCCTGATCAGGATATCCCTGCAGGAGACGTAGGAGTAGGTGGCCGCGAGATCGGTTTCCTCTACGGAATGTACAAGAAACTTGCTAGAGAGTATAATACAGGAGTTCTTACCGGAAAGGGCGCAACTTGGGGAGGTTCTATCCTTCGTCCAGAGGCTACCGGTTTCGGTGCTCTGTACTTCACTCAGCACCTTCTGGAGAAGGCTGGCAAGACTATCGTAGGCAAGAAGGTTGCTCTCTCCGGCTTCGGTAACGTTGCTTGGGGTGCTGCTACAAAGGCTAAGGAGCTCGGTGCAAAGGTTGTTGCTATCTCTGGTCCAGACGGAGTTTGCGAGATTCCAGACGGCATTACAGACGAGATGATCAACTATATGCTCGATATGCGTGCTTCTAACCGCAACAAGGTAGAGGATATGGCTACCAAGTTCCCAGAGAAGGCTAAATTCACAGCCGGAAAGAAGGCTTGGAGCATTCCTTGCGACATTGCTCTGCCTTGCGCATTCCAGAACGAGCTTTCTGAGGACGATGCCAAGGAGCTGCAGGCAAACGGTTGCTGGTGCTGCTGCGAGGTTTCCAACATGGGTTGCCAGCCTGGCGCTATCCACTATTTCCAGCACAACGGGATTCTCTTCGCTCCTGGAAAGGCTGTAAACGCTGGTGGTGTTGCAACTTCAGGTCTTGAGATGACCCAGAATGCCGAGCATATCAGCTGGGATGCAAAAGAGGTTGACGACAAGCTTCACTTCATCATGAAGAGCATCCATGAGCAGTGCGTTAAGTATGGTACTCAGCCAGATGGTCACGTAGACTATGTTAAGGGTGCCAATATCGCCGGCTTCATGAAGGTTGCTACCGCAATGCTGGAGCAGGGAATTATTTAATTTGGTTCTGCGAACCAAATAACAGAAAGGGATGGCCGATTGGCCATCCCTTTTCTGTTAATCCCGCTCATCAGTTGAGCACCCTCAAGGGGGTTTATTTCAGGAAGTAAGGATTCTTGTGATAAGGGTCTGACAGCAGTGGTCCCTCGCACCTCCTTGACGGAGGGGTTGCTCCCTTGGTGGAAGGAGCTGCGGAAGCGTAAGGATTGATAACGTCTGTGTCATTAGCCATAAAATCTTCTACAGTAGGGGTTTCTCCTGCCATCTTTTTGATTCTGCAGTAAATCTGCCAGCGGCTAATCGTGTTGTAATGAGTAACATTGTTGATCATGCAGCTGTTGTTCTCTGAACGGTAAATACCCACCCCATACATTAAAGCTCCTTTGTGAAGGCTGATGTTGCAACCTTCATACTTGGATTTGTCTGCAAAAGTCTTCCAGTTGGCGCCTTCAACGGAATGAGTAAGGCCAATGCTGCAGTGATCAGAATCTGAAGCTGAATACCACGAACCGTTTGCAGAATCCCAGTTAGGAAGGTATATGTTGCTGTAAGCTCCGGCCTCGTCTTGCCAAATACGGAATCTCTCCTCGTTTGCTTGAGGGTAAGCTGATGTATTGTAATATACATACTCGTCTCCCAGAAGACCTATTCCATGACCGCCATATTCGTGTCTTAAAGTGTATTCGAATCCACCGTAAGATGAGCTGGCAGGGTGTCTTGCAGGTGTCATGGCAATTGAGAGAACTTTCCAGCCACCCCAATCTTTCTGATAATACCAGCCACAAGTTCCGGCATATTGGTCCGCGTTGATAACTATACTTATAGGCGAGCATGTAATCGCAGCCATAGAAGTCATTCCGGGAACCTTACCCGCATACTCGAGAACGGTCTGTGTATTACAGCTTATGCCGGTAGAGCCACCTCCGGCCCAGGTACATTTGAACTTGGTATCAACCTTTACAGCAGCCTCATCCCAACTGGTAGAACCTGGATTTGAACCTGTGCTTCCTTGACTCATACCGGCCTCGTTGGAATATGCCGCAATAACATAGATTGCAAAGTAGCTATAGTAATGCTTGTATGGCTCAATCTGGAACAAAGCTTTAATACCCTTTTGGACTTCCTGGTCAAACTGTCCTCCGTAATTGAAGAGATCCTGGGTGTAACCGTCTCCCGTATAGATGAGTTTAAACGGTCTGGAAGTTGAAGACACTTCAGTTGGTGTACCGTCAGAGTCAACCTCATAGAGTTTGCATTCTCCGTCTGCCCAATATGTTTTTGTAGAGATGGTGGTAAAGGTAACAACATCACTCTCGACCTTTCCTCCATCGTAACCGTCATCTGCAACAACCTTGTAATAATAGGTTGTAGACTTGTCTAGCTCTGTCTTGTTCATAATGGAGGTCTTTTCTGTTGCCTCAAATGAAGTCCAGTTAGTGTTGTCTTTAGACAGCATTACGGTGTATTTGATCTTATCTGCAGGATCTGGGTCTGTAGAAGCATTCCAGGAGAAGGTTGTTATAGTCTCTACTCCACTTCCTGTAGGCTTCAGGTTTGTAGGTTTTGTTGGTGGATTATTTTTAGCGGCTTCTTTGGTAATTGTAATGTATTTGGTGTTGGTTCCGCTCTTTATGGTAAGGAAAGTCTGAGCCTTTGTCTTCTCTGTATAGTTAGCCGTGTTAATGGTAACTGTGGCATTTCCGGTTCCGCTCATTGGAGAAACGCTTGTAAGCCAGGCCGGTTTAGGAGAAGGAAGGGTAATGCTCCACGCTCCGCTGCAGGTAATACCGAATTGTCCGTTTCCGGCAGGTGCAGGTATGGAAACGCTTTCAGGGCTTATGGTTATAGCAGCTGCACTAGGGGCGCTTATAGTAACAGATGCTGATTTACCTTTGCCTTTAACGGTAACTGTTCCGCCTGTTGCTGAGGCAGGTGCCGTAACCTTAACGGTTCCATTATTGCTTCCGCTGGCCGGAGATACTGTATATCCATTTGTAGCACTTACAGTCCAGGCTACGTTTGAAGTTATATTGATTGTTCCTGATGCTCCACCGGCGAGAGTCAGGGTACTTGGGCTTACGCTCAATGTCTCGGTTGTAGGGGTTGGAGTAGGGGTTGGATTGTCTTTTCCGCCACCGCCTCCGCAAGAAGTTGCTGCCAAGGAAATTAAACCTGATGCAACCAGCATTGCACAAAGCCTGTTAACTCTCAAGAATTTACTCATAATCTTATCGGTTTTAGTATAGTCGGACAAAATTAACAATAATTCTTTTAACACAAAAAACCTGCCAAAAAAAAGAAGGATGACATTTGTGTCATCCTTCTTCATTTAAGAGTTGGTTGATTTAGTCAACATACAAAATCTGATAAGTATTGTATGAGTTAGGCCAATAAGAACCGTTCTTTTTAATCCATGAATAGATTTCGAATTCGTCTCCAGACATGATCTCGGGACCGGTTTCAGCAGCTCCATAATTATACCAATAATCTTGTCTCACTGTGAAATCATAGGTGTCACCCGCAAGTACCTTAGTTAAATTTGCTCTGCCTTGAGAGTCAACTTTGACACTCTCGTTGTAGCCAGAGTACTTTGCAAATGTAATGGTTCCGTCGCCATTGTTCTTAAACTCAAACTCTGTAAAGCCGTTGGAATCACCATACAAACAAACCTTGTAGTAGCAATCTGTTCCTTTGGCCCTCATCAATTTGACTGTTGTAGCATCAAAGTCTTCATTGATAGAACCAGCTCTGATACTCCAAGACATAGTGGAAGTATTAACAGAATAGAACAATTCATATTCCATTTCTTTGTAATCCTCATACTCAAGAGCCATCATTCCATTACCGGCATAATTGTAGAAACTGCCTGCTCCTGCCAATGATTCCGGGAGCTTCAGCGTGAATATATACTCGGTACCAGGAACAAGATCAGCATAACTATAAGTAAGGGTTACTGACTTTACATATTCACCAGCAGCGAAATCTACTTTAGTTGTGTTGATAGTATAAACATTATGTTCATCAACCAACGTTATCGGCACAGAAAGTGCTTCAGTAGCTACACCTCTCTGTATAGAAATAACAATAGGTGTCTCCTGTGAACTCAAGCTGAATGTTTGGCCTGCACTCTCCCAAGAAACGTCTTCATTAGTTACAGTATAACTAGGCCACTTGGAAGCACAAGAAGCAACCAACAATACAGAAAGCACAAAACCTAAAACGTATTTTAATGTTTTCATATTCATCATATTTAATGTTGATTAACTATTAATAACCCGGATTCTGCTGATCCCTTATCTGAGGATTGGCTGCAAGCTCATCAACAGGAATAGGAGCTACCCAACGGTGGTCAGAAGCTGAAACAGCAAGATTAAGAGCAGGACCGTTGGAACCACCGGTGTGAATCAGAGCCTTAAGCTGAGGGTCTGGTCTTGCAGACATTCCTTCTCCCCATCTCTTGAGGTCGAACCATCTGAAACCTTCTCCTATGAACTCTTTTGTTCTTTCCAGCTTGATGAAGTTAAGAAGTGCATCTCCAGTTAAAGAAGCTTCAGTAGAAGAAGGATCTCTTTTGGAGATGAGCTTGTTCATATACTGGCAAGCAGCTGCGTCAGCACCGCCCTTCATTGCAAATGCCTCTGCTGCAATAAGATATTGCTCAGCAATGCGGAAAGGCTTGATTTTATTCAAGTGTGCGGTCTCTGAATCTGCCAAATCTGGATTACCAACGAACTTGTTGAAGAGGGTTATACCGGAAGCTGTACCGATTGATACAGTAACCTTAAGACCGGTCTTAAACCAAGTTTTAAATCTTAAGTCACTTGTGCTAAACAACTCACTTGCAACCCATTTGTTTGGAATCCAGTCTGGTCTGTATTGGCCATTGGAAGGATTGTATCCAAAATAACTCGGGTCGTTAGAACTTGGAGTGGAATTTGCGCTTTTGTTTGCCCACAATTGAAGTATACACTCCTTGCCGGAATCGTTTGTCCAGAGGTTGGTCATATCTTCTTGGGTTTCGCAGAGTGGATATTTGCCACGGTCAACAAGTGCTGTTGACTTTGCAATAGCCTCATCCCAATCGCCCATATAGAGAGCAAGTCTTGCCTGGAAAGCATGAACGGCATCAATAGTAAGTTCTTCAGAACCTACTGCACCGGCATAACTTGCAAGAAGACTAGCTGCCTTCTTGGATTCTTCGAGAACCCAGTTGTAAGATTCAGCAACGGTGCTTCTTCCAGGATAGGAAGTGATGTCGCCAGAAGGCCTATGAAGGTCAACCAGCATAATTCCGTACTTGTCCTTGTTTGCAGCGTTGTAAATAGGAGCATAGTATTCCAAAAGCTTAAGTCCGAAGTATGCTTTTGTAAAATGAGCTACTCCCAGAACCTTGTTGAGGCGTTTAAGTTCGTCTGTATCAAAGCCAGACTTGTCCATATTCTCGACTGACTCGATAACATAGCAAGCGTGGTTGATTCCACTGTAAGCACCTGCCCAGATGTCAACAAAAGGATCTCCTGAATTCCAGTCCCATCTGTACTCGGAACCTTCTCTGTTACCATAGTCAATGCAAGGATTGAAGAAGTCTGATGCAATTTCAGAGGTGTAGATGTAAGAACCGGCGGTGTACGCCCTCATATAGATATACTCATAGTTCATCCATCCCTCTGCATCATTCACTGTCTGAATGGAGCCTTCCTTTGGAATAACTCCCTGTGGCTGCTCGTCCAAGTTGCAACTTGTTAAAAAGAGAGCCAAAACTGCAAGTGATAATATAATCTTTTTCATATTCTCAGCGATTTTAGAAAGTTAACTCAACACCTGCTGCATACTGCTTAGTGTTAGGATAAACAGCGAGCTGGAGGTTAATGTTCTGTTCAGGATCCCAACCGGAGTACTTTGTCCAAGTAAGGAGGTTACGTCCTGTTACAAAGAATCTTACGCCTGTAAGTACGCCGCCGAGCTTGTTGATAGCGTTCTTGCCCAAAGAGTAAGAAAGGGTAACACCCTTAAGTCTTACGAATGAAGCGTTCTCAACCAGACGGGAGTCGAAGCACTCACCGTTAACCACATACTCTGGATTAGGATATTTTGCAATCTGTCCAGGGGTCTGCCACATTTCTGTAAGCAACTCGCTTGCAAGACGGTTATCTGCAAAGTTGGAGTTGGTGTAGAAGTAACGGTCGTTGTTAATCAGGTATTTTCCAAATATACCGGAGAACTGTGCCTGGAGAGCGAAATTCTTGTAGGTGAAGTCGATCTGAAGACCAGCTGACCAAGGAGCGTACCTGGACTTGCCAAGGAGAACGCGGTTGTCATCTGAGTAAACGTCTGTGATGTTGCCATCCTTGTCATACCACAGTGGACGACCTGTTGCAGGGTCGATACCGGCGCTCTTAACATACCAGAGCTCACCAGCAGAGTGACCTACACAGTAGTTCAGACCGTAGTCTGGAAGTTCGAATGAGTCACGTCCGTCGAACAGCTTGGTGATCTTGTCCTTGTTGTAGGAAACGTTCAAGCTGGTCTGCAGGAACATGTTCTCGTTGCGGATCCAGTCATAAGTCAAAGTAGCCTCGATACCCTCGTTCTTCATGTTACCGATGTTACCGTAACCTCCGGAGAAACCGGTTGAATAAGACCAAGGAATTTCAAGGAGCATATCCTTTGTGTTCTTTCTGTAAACCTCAACCTTAGCCTCTAATTTGTTGAAGAGTCTGAAGTCGAGAGCTATGTTCAAGCTCTCCAGAGTCTCCCAGGTCAGGTTCTCGTTACCAGAATTGTTGATATAGTAAGTGGTTCCCATATAGTTGGTTCCGGTTGCAACAGTTGCGTGAGACAGATAGTTGCTGATACCGGAGTTACCTACAGTACCGTAGTTTGCGGAGAGCTGCAGTTTATTGATCCAGCTGTTGTCCTTAAGGAAGTTTTCTGCCTTAATATTCCACATTACACCTGCAGACCAGAAGTTTGCATATCTCTTGTTGGCTCCGAACAGGGAAGAACCGTCACGACGGAATGAAGCGTCGATATAGTACTTGCCTGCATAGTCGTAAGAAAGCCTTGAGAAAATGGAATTGTACTTGGACTGTGACCAGCTTTCACCTACAGACTTAGGAGCCTCGTCATCCGCATTGTCCAAAGTGCCAAGACGGTAGTCTGGCATACCGTAAGCGGAAGCGGAGAGTCCTGTAGTATTGTTGATGATAGCCTCCTGACCAATCAGAGCGGTGAAGTTATGATTTTCACCTAACTGGAACTTGTACTCTGCGGTGTTGGTGGAAGTCAGACGATAGTATCTTGTGAAACTCTGTCCAACGTATGGACCATCTGCATGATAAATATGAATCCAGTCCTCAGGATCCTGGAGGTCTCTTCTTATCCATCTGTAGTCATAACCCTCCAGACCCTGTGCAAATCTTACTGTGAGGCCCTTGAGAGGAGTAACTTCCTCATAGAGGTTACCGTTGAATCTAACGGTATTGTCCTTTACCTTAAGATATTTGTAACGGTAGTGAGGGTTGTAGGCTCCAAAGTCATCCATATAAGGAGTCTCTTCTCCGTAGCCGATGAACTTTCCTGATCTGTCTGTGAGAATCTCGTATGGAGTCCACCATGTTGGTGCCCACAAAGCAAAGTTTACAGGGTTGTTCCAGTTATTTCTGTTACCGGAAGAATAGTCAGAGTTGTAAGGGTTCTCCCTAGACTGCTGATATCCGAGACCCATGCTGATACCGAACTTGAACCAGTCTGTTGGCTTAACGTTCATGTTGATACGTGCAGCGTAACGGTTATGGGCGGTCATTGGCTCAATACCTTCCATTCTGTTGGCAGTCATGGAGATGTAGTAGTCAACAACCTTTGTTCTACCGGAAACTGAAAGGTCTGCACCCATTGTAGGGATATTCTGGTTCAAAGCCCACTTCATCCAGTTGGTCTCGATCTTGTTCTCCAGCCTGAACTTTTTGGTTGCCTGGAAGTCAGGATCTGTCTTAGCGGACGGGTCAACCATTTCGTAAAGTGTGAACCACTCCTCGGAGTTTACACGCTTGATAGGGTTTCTTGCAATGTTAGAGATACCGTAGTTAGCGGTAAGCTTTACTACTGGCTTCTCTGTGGTACCCTTCTTGGTGGTGATGTAAACAACTCCGTTGGCAGCACGTGAACCGTAGATAGCGGTTGAGGAAGCGTCCTTCAGAATGGTTACGCTCTCAATGTCGTTAGGGTTCAAAGTGTTGAAGATGTCGCTGAGAACTGGGGTTCCATCCAGCACGAACAGTGGAGTCGTGGAAGCCTGGAGAGAGTTCACACCTCTAATTCTCATGGATACGGTAGCTGAAGGGTCTCCAGAAGAGGTATAAACCTGCAGACCGGCAACCTGTCCCTGAAGAGCATCGGCAGCGTTGATAACTGGCTTGTCCTTGAGGGCTTTTGCCTTAACGGTCTGTGCAGAACCTACCACTGTGGAAATCTTTCTACCTGTACCGTAACCCACGACGATAACGTCCTCGAGCTGGGTAGCATCCATAGAAAGAGCTACGTTAATGACAGATCTGCCATTAACAGCCACCTCCTGATCGGTATAGCCCTGATACTTGAAGACCAGCACGGCATCTCTCTTTACGTTGATGACATACTGTCCGTTAAGATCAGTGACAACACCAGTGGTGGTTCCCTTAACCATAACACCCACATCCATCAGAGGGTCACCGTTAGCCGCATCGGTAACGGTTCCTGTTACTTTTATTGTCTGTGCATAAGCAAATTGCCCAACACACAATAACAGTAACGCCAAAACAAATGTAATTCGTTTCATTTGGTTGATTTTTAGTTAATTTTAAGTAGTGTTGTTTATTTGTTAATAATAATTGTGTTCGGTTGGCTTTAGTTTAGGAGTGCAAGATACTGATTTTTATCTCAACCGACAAAATTTTTAAGCAATTATTTTAGGGTGCTTTGATTTTTTAATAAACAAACGCAACATTTATGTTATATTTGTGCTGAATGTAGCCCTAATGTTTGCTAAAACACATATATATGATAGGTGTATTTGATTCGGGAGCCGGCGGCCTTTCAGTTTGGAAGGAGCTTATAAAGATAATGCCCTCAGAGAGTTACTTCTATATTTCAGATGCGGCATACTGCCCTTATGGTAGAAAAAGTAAGGAAATGATATTAAAAAGAGCCTCAGCGATATCTGATTTTCTTATTGAAAGGGGGGCGGAAATTATAGTGGTGGCCTGCAACACAGCAACAGCCGCAGCTATAGACGGATTGAGGCAAACCTTTGATATTCCGTTTGTTGGAATGGAACCTGCAGTAAAGCCCGCTGCTGCTTTGACAAAGACAGGGGTTATAGGCGTACTGGCTACACACGGAACGCTGCAAGGTGCTCTATACAAGCAAACTTCCGAAAAATACGCCCGCCGTAAAGAGGTGAAAATCATAGAAGAAGTGGGAGATGGCCTGGTGGAGCTTGTAGAGGGCGGAAATACTCAATCGCCTGAGGCAGAAGCTCTTATAAGAAGATACATTGATCCGATGATAGAAGCTGGGGCTGATTGCGTTGTGCTGGGTTGTACCCATTATCCGTTCCTGGAACCTACTATTAATAAGGTGTATTCTGACAAATTGATTGTTATTAATCCGGCACCTGCAGTGGCAAAGAGAGCAAGCCAACTCCTTGATAAAGTGCGTAAAAACGGGGTGGCTTCCAAGAAAACCGAAGAATCACTAACGCCGCTGCAGAAAAATGTAATTGCTACAACAGGCTCAAAAACAGACACATTACAAAGCTTAGCCGAGTCTGTGACAAGGCAGGTGATAGCAGAGGGCTTATTAAATGAAAGTGAAATTGAGCATCTGAAAAATAATTTTTTTGTATCTTTGAATATATAATTTAAAACTTTCATAATTTTTTGAGTATGGATACAACCTCTTTACTGTTTTATCTTGTTCCTGCCGCATCTCTGGTAGCGCTTGGATTCGCGTTCATTTTCTATCGCCAGATGCTGCGTCAGGATGAAGGCACCCCAAGGATGAAGGAAATAGCCTCTTATGTTAGACAGGGTGCAATGGCTTATCTTAAGCAGCAGTACAAGATAGTCATAATAGTATTTGTGGTTCTTGCTGCAGTATTCGCTTTTCTTGCTTACGGTCTTGGAATCCAGAACGGATGGGTTCCGTTCGCCTTCCTTACAGGAGGTTTCTTCAGCGGTTTGGCTGGCTACATTGGAATGAGAACCGCTACCTACGCTTCTGCCCGTACTGCAAATGCAGCCCGCAAATCTCTGAACAGCGGCCTTAAGGTTGCCTTCCGCAGCGGTGCGGTCATGGGACTTACGGTTGTTGGTCTGGGACTTCTGGATATATCTATATGGTATATGGTTCTGGACTATTTCATCAATCCTGCAGACGCCGCTCAAAAGCTCACAATAATAACCACTACCATGCTTACCTTTGGAATGGGTGCTTCTACACAGGCCCTGTTTGCCAGGGTGGGCGGCGGTATCTATACAAAAGCCGCAGACGTTGGAGCCGACCTTGTCGGAAAGACCGAGGCCGGAATTCCTGAGGACGATCCGAGAAACCCGGCAACCATTGCAGACAATGTGGGAGACAACGTTGGAGACGTTGCCGGAATGGGAGCGGACCTTTACGAGTCTTATTGCGGAAGCGTGCTGGCAACGGCAGCTTTGGGAGCTTCTGCATTCATCGGTTCCGGAGCCATGCAGCTGAAGGCAGTTTTTGCCCCGATGCTGATTGCAGCCGTGGGAGTTTTCCTCTCCGTCATCGGAATCTTCCTGGTTAGGACAAAGGAGAAGGCCAATATGGCTCAGCTTATGAAATCCCTGAATCTGGGAGTGAATTTCTCTTCCGTTCTGATTGCGGTGTTCTCCTTTATTATATTATATGCGCTTGGACTTACACATTGGCTGGGAATTTCCTTCTCTGTAGTAACGGGTCTTCTGGCCGGAATCATAATAGGAAAGACTACAGAGTATTACACTTCCCATTCTTTCCGTCCTACGCGTAAAATCGCCGAGAGTGCAGAAACCGGTTCTGCTACAGTCATCATTTCCGGTGTGGGTACCGGTATGATTTCCACGGCAATTCCTGTGATCACCATTGGCGCCGCCATCATTCTGGCTTACCTGTGCGCTACTGAGTTTACGGGCAGCCTGCTTTCCAAGGAGAACCTTTCCCTTGGTCTTTACGGAATCGGAATTGCAGCGGTCGGCATGCTTTCTACCCTTGGAATTACCTTGGCTACAGATGCTTACGGCCCTATCGCAGATAATGCCGGCGGAAATGCGCAGATGAGTGAACTGGAGCCTGTGGTAAGAGACCGCACGGATATCCTGGATGCTCTTGGAAATACAACGGCCGCAACAGGAAAGGGATTTGCAATAGGCAGTGCCGCCCTTACGGCTTTGGCTCTGCTGGCTTCTTACATAGAGGAAATCAAGATAGCTCTTCTCAGGGTTGCAGACACTTCCGGACTTGAGGCTGCCATCCGCAACCTGAATGTCGAATCGCTGAGTATAGACAGTAAAGAGGCGCTACACGGTGCTGGTTTTGCGGACTTTATGACTTGGTTCGACGTTAACCTCATGAATCCTAAGGTTCTTGTTGGAGTGTTCATCGGGGCAATGCTAGCCTTCCTTTTCTGCGGACTTACAATGGGTTCCGTTGGAAGAGCCGCCAAGAAGATGGTGGAGGAGGTTAGACGCCAGTTCAAGTCCGACAAGGGTATCCTTGAGGGAACAAGCACTCCAGACTATGCACGTTGCGTTGAGATTTCCACACGCAGCGCACAGAAAGAAATGATTGGAAGTTCTCTGCTTGCAATAGCCGCTCCTGTTATAGTGGGAATAGTTCTGGGAGTTTCCGGAGTTCTGGGTCTTCTGGTTGGCGGACTCAGCAGCGGATTCGTTCTGGCTGTGTTTATGGCAAATTCCGGCGGTGCTTGGGACAACGCCAAGAAATATGTAGAGGAAGGCCATTTTGGAGGCAAGGGTTCATACGCCCATAAGGCAACTGTTGTGGGTGATACCGTGGGAGATCCGTTCAAGGATACAAGCGGTCCGTCCCTGAACATTCTCATCAAGCTTATGAGCATGGTTTCCATTGTAATGGCCGGAGTAACGGTAGCTCTGAACATTCTTTAATTTACATGAAACCGCTGAGATTCAAGTCTGTACGCATTGGCACCATTTGGGGGAGCGAGGAGTGGATTCTCTCTGCCATGGAGGGAAGGGAGACTGTGTGTATTTCACAGGCAGAGGATTCTGAAGTAGAGGATGATTGTGGAAGTACTCTGTCTTCTCTTGTGGCAAAGTACGGAGAGGCTCTTCTGGGTAAGCGCGTGTGCGGGAAGTTTGGGACACGGTTTCCTCTTCTGGTAAAGTACATAAATTCCCGTCAGCAGTTATCCGTTCAGGTGCATCCGAACGATGATATGGCAGACAGGAAAGGTCTTCCAAACGGGAAGACGGAGATGTGGTATGTACTTGAAGCAGAAAAAGATACAGAACTTCTGATAGGCTTTTCCAAGAGATTTTCCAAGAAAGAGTTTGCGCAGGTTGTAAGCAATTCTATTCAAGAGAAAGATGTGCTTAAGGGAGAGAAAACCCTGGAGGATGTTCTCAACCGTTTCTCTCCGCAGAGAGGAGACTGGTATTTCATTCCGGCCGGGACGGTTCACAGCATAGGAGCCGGATGCCGCATCCTGGAAATCCAGCAGCCATCAGACACCACGTACCGCCTCTACGATTTTAACCGTGTGGACATAGAAGGCAAAAGGCGTCATCTGGATTTGGAAGACGCCCTTGATGCCATTGATTTTGAGGAAACTCAGGAGAACTATGTGGAGGTTCAGCGCAATGTTTTTGACAAGCCGCACGGTAATATGGCTGGTGAGCAGTCCGGTGGAGTAAAGATAATTCCGTTGGCAAGATGCGCTCACTTTGTCAGCAACTTCATAAATTTTGACTCTTCGTGTAACTCACTACATTCAAACAATTTGGATGCTTTGCATGTTGATAATACCTGTTGGGATACTTTCACTCTTATTGTTTGCACGGGAGGAAGCGGAACACTCTTCTACAAAGAATTTGGCTCCGGCTGCATTCGCCAGAGCCAAACTCTTGTGGACGGAGACCTGTTCCTTATTCCGGCAGAATTAGGTGCGGTGGATATTCTCTCAACCGGCGGCCTCCAGCTTGTGGAAACTCATCTGGAACTTCCCAAGCCCTAATCTGCGTTAGCCCGTTTATTTCAGGTATTCCTCAAGGAAGCTTTCTATCTGCTCTTCGGAAGGCGATGCAAGCAGTATCTTGCCTTGGCTGTCTACAAAGTAACTCTGCGGTATTGAGCTGATATTATAGAGTTTACCTGCCTCGCAATCCCAGAATTTAAGGTCGGAGACATGCTGCCAAACCAGTTTGTCTTTCTTGATGGCCTCTACCCATTTTTCCTTTTCCTTGTCCAGGGAAACTCCAAGAATGCCGAATCCCTTCTTGTTGTATTTGGCGTAAATCTTTGTAAGGGTAGGGTTGAAACGGCGGCATGGTCCGCACCAGGAAGCCCAGAAGTCTACCATAGTAACCTTGTTCTTAGGATAAACCTCAGAGAATGTAACTGGCTTTCCGTCAGGATCGTTGAGCGTGAAGTCCGGAGCCTGGTTCCCAGGAGCCAGAGCTTCTCTCTTATCATATTCTTTCTGCATATTCTTCATAAGTCTGGTGCCGGCAAATTCAGGAACGGCGGTATATCTCTCAATAACCTTCTTTGCAGAATCCAGGTCAATCTGTGAGTATCTGATAGCTGAATATACTTCTTCCATAGTCAGAACAGAGAGAGGATTGTTTGCATAGTATTCTTTTTCAACATCTTCTCCCTTCTTCAGAAGAGGCTGTACGATGGCCCAGATGGAATCCTTGACCTTGGCGTCTCCAGCCATATATTCTTTTTCGAGAGCGTCCATATCAGTTTCTCCGTATGCTGCTTTAATCAGATTATCGAGGGAGTCTTTCTCCATCTGGATAGGTCCGGTGGACTCTATTGTTGCATGGAAGTGATTTCCGTCTGGAGAGAAACTTACGTTGTAATCTGCGTTCTCGAGGAAGAATCTTGCTATGTTGACGGGTTCTTCTCCTTCTTTAACTCCCATAATTGAAAAGATGTCGAATCCTTCCACGTTTCCTGTGAATACGGCTTTCTTTTCTACTACTGCAACAGTATCTGCAATAGGGTTCTCTTTGTCGCGGTTTGTGAGGATGAAGCTTGTAAAGCTCTCATCTTCTGTGTTTACGGTAACTGTGTATCCCGCCTTTTTCTCTGAGCAGCTCAGCGCAGTAACGGCGGCAACCACCAGAATAAAAATCTTTTTCATGATCAGATGTTTGTATCAATTGGATTATCAGTTTCGTATTACTACATCCACAAAATTAATGATAATCTTTAATAATGGCGGGGGGAAAACAAAAAAGGGGATGGCGTGTGAACCATCCCCTTTGAAAACCACTTGTTACGTTTTACTCTTCTGCAGATACTGCCTGAGCTGCAAGTTCTGCCTGTGCTTTCATCATCTTGCGGTACTCTTCTGAACTTGTGACTACAATCTTTTCGTAGTCTCTCATTCCGGTACCTGCAGGAATCGGATGACCGCAGATTACATTCTCCTTCAGACCTTCCAAAGTATCTGTCTTTCCGTAGATTGCGGCCTCGGAGAGAACCTTGGTCGTTTCCTGGAAGGAAGCTGCACTCATGAAGCTGCTTGTCTTCAGAGCGGCTCTTGTGATACCCTGGAGAATCTGGTCTGCTGTAGCAGGAACTGGAGTACGTGCTTCTACAGTCTTCAGTGCCTGCCTCTTGAGCATTGAGTTCTCGTCTTTGAGAGCGCGGACGGTAACAATCTGGCCAGGTCTGAGATTCTTGGAATCTCCGGCGTCCAATACTACCATCTTGTCCCAAAGCTCGTCGTTCTGCTTGAAGAATTCCTGACGGTCTACAAGCTGTTCCGGCAGGAAGCGAGTGTCTCCCGGATCTACAACCTGCACCTTTCTCATCATCTGTCTTACAATGACTTCGAAGTGCTTGTCGTTGATCTTCACACCCTGCATTCTGTAAACCGCCTGTACCTCGTTTACGATGTACTCCTGGACCTTTGTAGGACCGAGGATGCGGAGAATGTCTGCAGGAGCGATGCTTCCGTCTGAAAGCGCGTCTCCGGCTTTCACGTAGTCGTTCTCCTGAACGAGAATCTGCTTGGTTGTAGGAACCAGGTAGTGTTTCTCTATATCTCCGCGACGGGATTTGATTATGATTTCCCTGTTACCTCTCTTGATCTTGCCCATCTGGACGTCTCCGTTAATCTCGGCGACAATGGCAGGATTTGAAGGGTTACGTGCCTCAAAGAGCTCGGTTACTCGAGGAAGACCTCCGGTAATGTCTCCTGCCTTTGAAGAGGCGGCTCTCGGAATCTTGACCAGAATGTCTCCGGCCTTGACTTCCTGTCCGTCTGATACCATAATGTGTGCACCCAGAGGGAGGTTGTAGCTCTTGAGCTCAACTCCGTCTTTGTCCACAATCTTGATTACAGGGTTCTTGTTCTTGTCCTTGGAATCGATAACGACTCTGTCTACGTGGTTGGAGAATTCATCCAAAAGCTCAGACTTGAATGTCTCGTTTTCAACCAACTGGTCGTAAGCGATCTTACCGTCTACATCCGCGAGTGTGAGAGCGTTGTAAGCATCCCATTCGCAGATCTTGTCTCCCTTCTTTACGAGCTCGTTGTTCTTCTTGTAAAGAATTGAACCGTAAGGGATTCGGTATTCGGACATGGAAATTCCGCTTTCTGCGTTGACGATCCTGAGCTCTGTGCCACGGCCGATGACGATGGTCTGCTTCTGACCGTTTTCGTCTATCTTGTCCAGTGTGCGGAGCTCCTCGAATTCGAGCCTTCCATCGTACTTGGAGACAATTTCATTCTCGGCGACGGAGGCACTTGCAGTACCACCGACGTGGAATGTTCTCAAAGTAAGCTGTGTACCAGGCTCACCGATACTCTGTGCGGCGATAACGCCCACAACCTCACCGGTCTCCACCATCTTGTTGCGTGCAAGGTTACGTCCGTAGCACTTGGCGCAGACGCCCTTCTTGCTTTCGCAGGTGAGCACGCTTCGGATTTCTACAGCCTCGATAGGGAGGCTCTCGATCTTGGAAGCGATTTCCTCGGTGATTTCCTCACCGGCTCCGATGATGAGTTCTCCGTTTGTAGGATCGTAAATTTCGTGAACAGTGGTTCTTCCGAGGATTCGGTCGTAGAGGGTCTCCACAACCTCGTCCTTGTTCTTGATTTCGGTTGCTACAAGTCCTCTGAGGGTGCCGCAGTCTTCTTCCGTAACTATCACATCATGAGATACATCCACAAGTCTTCTGGTAAGATAACCTGCGTCTGCAGTCTTAAGTGCGGTATCGGCAAGACCCTTACGTGCACCGTGAGTGGAGATGAAGTACTCGAGCACGGAAAGACCCTCCTTGAAGTTTGCAAGGATAGGGTTCTCGATAATCTCGTTACCTCCTGTAGCACCTGATTTCTGTGGCTTGGCCATAAGTCCTCTCATACCGCAGAGCTGACGGATCTGCTCCTTGGAACCACGGGCTCCGGAGTCCAGCATCATCCATACCGGATTGAATCCCTCGTTGTCTGCCGAGATTTCCTTGACCACAACCTTACTGAGCTCATTGTTGACGTTTGTCCAGATATCGATGATCTGGTTGTAACGCTCGTTGTTGGTTATCAGACCGTTGTCGAAGTTGAACTTAACCTCGTCAGCCTTCTTGTAACCATCGTCTATGAGCTTCTGTTTGCCTTGTGGAACGATTACGTTTCCAAGGTTGAAGGAAAGTCCTCCGCGGAATGCCATCAGATATCCCATGTTCTTGATATCATCCAGGAACTGGGTTGTTCTCATGACTCCGCATGTCTTGATCACAAGAGAGATGATATCTCTGAGCGCTTTCTTGTTGATCAATGTGTTGAGATAGCCTACTTCCTTAGGAACCACCTGGTTGAAGAGGATACGCCCTGTTGTGGTATCCACCAGATGATAACCCTTTGAAGGATCTGTCATGTCTATAGGCAAACGTACAGAAATCTTGGAATGGATATCCAGTCTCTGCTCGTTGTATGCTATGATGACTTCTTCAGGAGAGTAGAATCTTCCGCCTTCTCCCTTCATTCCTGCCCTTTCCTTTGTGATGTAGTAGAGTCCGAGCACCATATCCTGAGAAGGAACGGTGATAGGGGCTCCGTTGGCAGGGTTGAGGATGTTGTGGCTTCCGAGCATAAGCAACTGAGCCTCAAGCACTGCAGCATTTCCCAACGGGAGGTGCACTGCCATCTGGTCTCCGTCGAAGTCTGCGTTGAAAGCCGTACATGCCAGAGGGTGAAGCTGAATGGCCTTTCCCTCTATAAGCTTAGGCTGGAAAGCCTGGATACCGAGTCTGTGAAGGGTAGGAGCACGGTTCAGAAGTACCGGATGGCCCTTCATTACGTTCTCCAGAATATCCCAGATTACGGAATACTTGAGGTCTACCATCTTCTTTGCGCTCTTGACGGTCTTGACCACGCCCCTTTCCAGAAGCTTGCGGATGATGAATGGTTTGTAAAGCTCTGCA
>JAFZMA010000172.1 GCA_017551215.1 Bacteroidales bacterium
CTCGGAAATGATAATGGCACCGTAATCAATACCCAGAATCTTTCTCTTGATGATGGCGGAAACAGCCATGTTGAGGATCTTCTCCACGGAAATGTCGCTCTTGTTGAACATCTCCGGAATTACAATCATCGGGAAGTGGTTGGTGTAGCCGATTGCAAGTGCCAGATGGCCTGCGCTGCGTCCCATTGCGGAAATCACGAACCAGTTGTGGCTGGTACGGGCGTCCTCATAGACGGTGGCGGCTATCCTGGAGCCTTCTCCCTTTGCACTCTGGTATCCGAACGTAGGAATGTTCTGAGGCAGAGGAAGGTCATTGTCTATAGTCTTTGGAACGTGAATGTTTGATATAGGGAAATTCTTGGCTTTCAGGAATTTGGCAATGCGGTTTGCAGTAGATGCAGTATCGTCTCCGCCAATGGTTACCAGAAGCTCTATGTTGTTTTCCTGGAAGAATTTCAGGTTGAAGTTCTTGTCAAAATCCTCCTGTGTCGGCTTGAAACGGCTCATTACAAGGAAAGATCCTCCGCGATTGAAAATGTCATCCGCCTTGAAGAAATCCAGCTCCACATAATTCGGATTCTCCGAGAAAAGGCCCTTGTAGCCTCCGTGGAGACCGAGAACACGGTAACCGTTGCTTAAGAAAGTTTTTGTTATACTGCCAACTACAGTATTCATTCCCGGGGCTGGACCGCCGCCTGTAAGGATTACGATAGATTTTTGCATAATTCAATGTCTCTAAATCGGGGGCAAATGTACCATTTTTATTAAAATATTCGCTAAATTTGGCAGATTGTAGGTCATTTATATGGACAAACAGGAAGCAAAACAGAGGATAGAGGCCCTAAGACAGGAGATTGATGCCCATAACAGGCATTATTATCTGGAGAACTCCCCGGTCATTTCGGACTATGAGTTCGACCTGCTTCTCAGGGAACTTATTCAGCTGGAGGAACTGTACCCGGAATTCAAGAGTCCCGATTCCCCTACCGCCAAGGTAGGAAGCGACCTTGAAAAGGAAAACGCTCCTTTTGCACAGTATGCCCACCTCCACCCTATGCTCTCTCTTGCAAACACTTACAGCATAGAGGAGCTCCGCGATTTTGACAGCCGTGTAAGAAAAGGCACGTCACGTATCTATTCCTACAACTGCGAACTCAAGTTCGACGGAACCGGAATAAACCTCCTTTACAGAGGCGGAATCCTAGTCCGCGCACTGACAAGGGGAGACGGAACCGTGGGAGACGATGTAACCCGCAACATAAAGACTATCAAGTCTATACCTGTTCAGCTCAAAGATACCGGCTATCCGGCCGAATTCGAGATAAGGGGAGAGGTCTTCATGCCTTTCTCCTCATTTGACAAGCTCAACATGCAGAGGGAGCTGGATGAAGAGCCGCTGTTCGCCAACCCGAGGAATGCGGCGGCCGGCTCACTCAAAATGCTGTCCAGCAAGGCGGTGGCAACACGTGGGCTGGACTGTGTACTCTATCATCTGATAGCTCCCGGGTATGAAGATTCCCTGCACAGCAAGTCTCTGGAGGATGCATCGCGCTGGGGACTTCCGGTTTCCGGACACTCCAGAAAGTGCAAAGACATAGAAGAAGTCATAGAATATATCCAGGAATGGGATACCAAACGCCATTCCCTGCCTTTCCCTACAGACGGTGTGGTTGTAAAGGTAGACCAGTATGCAATTCAGGCGGAACTGGGATTCACGGCTAAGACTCCTAAATGGGCCGTAGCCTACAAGTTCAAGCCTGAAGAAGCCCTGACAAAGGTAGAATCCATTGATTATCAAGTAGGAAGAACCGGAGCTGTAACTCCGGTGGCAAATCTCTCGCCCGTTCAGCTGAGCGGCACAGTCGTAAAGAGGGCTACTCTCCACAATGCAGACCAGATGGAGATTCTGGATATCCGTGTAGGAGACAGCGTATATGTGGAAAAAGGCGGAGAAATCATTCCAAAGATTACCCGTGTAGAGCTTTCCAGAAGGTCTCCGGACAGCGTTCCGGTAGAATTCCCAAAGACTTGCCCGGCTTGCGGAACTCCCCTTGTAAGGGATCCGGAGCAGTCCAAGTTCTTCTGTCCTAATCAGGACTTCTGCCCTCCCCAGACAGAGGGCCGCTTCCTTCATTTTGCCTCGCGCAAGGCAATGGATATCAACATCGGAGAAGTGGCTGTGCATCAGCTCTGCGAAAAGGAATATGTGAAGGAACTCCAGGACCTCTACAATCTGGATGACCTTCAGCTTCTGAGTCTGGACAAATGGAAAGGAAAGAGCGTTGAGAATTTCCGCGCATCTCTGGAAAAATCCAAGAGCGTTCCATTTCACAGAGTGCTGTATGCGTTGGGAATCAAAAATATAGGAGAAACCACCGCCAAGACTCTGGCCTCCCGTTTCAAGAGCATAGATGCCCTTGCCGCCGCATCCAGAGAGGAACTCCTGGAGGTGGAAGACGTGGGAGAAACCCTTGCGGATTCCATAACCGGATGGTTTGCCGAGCCAAGGCATATCCTTACAGTAGAAGAGCTTAAGAAAGCCGGTCTTAAGTTCTCTCTGGAGGAAAAGGCTCCAGTGTCTGACACGTTGAAGGGAATGACCATTATGATTACCGGCAACTATTCCATCCCTAGGGAAACCATGAAGTACTATATAGAGGCTCACAGCGGAAAGGTGGGCAGCAGCGTAACAGCCTCTACCACATACCTTTTGGCCGGAAGCAAGGCCGGAACGTCCAAGCTGGAGAAGGCCCGGAAACTTGGCATCCCTATCATCACTGAGGAGGAATTCTACAAGATAGCCGCTCCAGATGCCGGGGATGAAAAACCGCAAGCGGAAACGCCGCCAGCGGACGGGCAGATGAGCCTGTTTTAACGGGTAAATGTTTTGAACACAACGATTTAAAAGACAAACGATATGAGAATTGCAAAATTAACAGACAGGATAAGCTACATAGGCGTGAACGACCGCCGTACGGCTCTGTTTGAGAACAACTGGCCGATTCCTTACGGAGTTTCTTACAACTCCTACCTGATAAAGGACATCAAAAATGTGCTGATAGACACGGTGGAATATGGCTCTGATGGAGACTTCCTGTCAAAGATAGAGACCGTTCTGGAGGGCGGAAACCTGGATTATCTGGTAGTAAACCACATGGAGCCGGACCATTCCGGAATGATTCGGAGCGTTCTGGCCAAATATCCGGGCCTCAAGATTATAGGCAACGCAAAGACATTTGAGCTGATGCAGAAGTATTACGGCATCGCTGAGGATGCTTTTATGCAAGTTGCAGATGGTCAGGAGCTTGAAATTGGAAACACTAGCCTTAAGTTCGCCTTCATCCCGTGGGTTCACTGGCCTGAGACAATGGTAACGCTGGACCTTGCAGACGGAGTCCTGTTTACCTGCGACGCATTCGGCGGATACGGCAGCCTGGACGGTGGTATATTCGACTCGGACTACAACATGGAAGAGATGTTCCTCCCGGAGATGAGACGTTATTACTCCAACATAGTTGCCAAGTACAACCAGATGGTAACCAGGGCAATAACAAAGCTCGCAGACATTCCTGCAAAGATGATTGCTCCGTCTCACGGAGTGGTTTGGAAGGAGAATCCGGCAAAGGTAATCGGCCTGTATGCAGACTGGGCTGCCTCCAAGGCAGAGAAGGGCGTGGTCATAGCCTACGCCTCCATGTACGGCAACACAGCCTCCCTTGCAGACCAGTTAGGAGCAAAACTCGCCTCTCTGGGAATCAAGAACATACGCACATATGACGTATCCAGGACCAACGCCTCCTACATCCTCAGCGATATAATGCGCTATAACGGATTTGTGCTGGGAACCTGCGCCTACAACACATTCATGCACCCTATGATGGAGCATCTTTGCAACGAGATCAGGATAATGTCTCCTAAGGGCAAGAAGATGGGCATATTCGGAACCAGCGGATGGAACGGAGCGGGAGCAAAGGCTCTGGCCAAGTTCGCGGAGGAAGCCAAGCTTGAAGTTGTCTCCCCTACCGTGGAGGCCTTTGGTGCACCTACAGCCGACAAGGTGAACGCCACTATGGAAGAATTTGCGGCAAATTTTGTGAAAGCTATTGAAGGATAAGCTATTATGGCATATCAGATGGACAAGGCACTAAGCAAGGGAGCATTTGACTTTGTAAATGCCGAAAAGATAGAAGGTCTTCTGAAAAGCACTTCAGAAGACAAGGTCCGCATACAGGAGATTTTTGCCAAGTCCAGGGAAAAAAATCCCCTAAACCTGGAAGAAACCGCATGTCTGTTGGCCATAAGAAGCGAGGAAGGGCTGAACATGCTCTTTGAGACCGCAAAGAACCTGAAGAAAGCCATTTACGGAAACCGAATAGTGCTGTTTGCTCCGCTATACATAGGCAATCTGTGCATCAACGACTGCACTTACTGCGGATTCCGCAAGTCTTTGCATCAGGCGGTTCGCAAGACACTGACAACGGAAGAGATAATCAGCGAGGTCAAGGCACTGCAGGACGAGGGACAGAAGCGCCTGATCCTTGTGTTCGGAGAATCTCCGGTCTACAGTCCGGACTTCATAGCCAACTGTGTAAGAACCGTTTATGGAGTCCACAGCGGCAACGGAGCCATACGCAGGGTTAACATCAACGCCGCACCGCTGGATGTGGCCGGCTACAGGACCGTTAAATCAGAAGGTATTGGAACATACCAGATTTTCCAGGAAACATATAACAGGAAAGCCTACTCCCTGTATCATCCTGCAAATACTGTCAAGGGAGACTATATGTGGAGGCTGGACGGACTTGACAGGGCATTTGAAGCCGGCATAGACGACCTGGGCATCGGAGCCCTTATCGGACTGTATGACTGGAGGTTCGAGGTCATGGGACTGGTAAGCCACGCCATGCACCTGAAAGAAAAGTTCGGTGTTGGCCCTCACACGGTCAGCTTCCCGAGAATCCAGCCGGCCGCCGGAATGAACCTGGATCTCCCGTACAAGTGTAGCGATGCGGACTTCAAGCATCTTGTTGCCGTTCTCCGTCTGGCCGTACCTTATACGGGAATGATCATGACCGCAAGGGAATCCCCGGAAATCCGCAACGAAGTCATGCATCTGGGAGTAAGTCAGATAGATGCCGGAACGCATCTGGAGATCGGAGGCTACAGCTCCCATTCGGACAAGCAGGCTCTGGAAAGGGAGCAGTTCCAGGTTGGAGATACCAGAGACCTGGACCAGGCCACAGAGTGGCTTCTTTCTGAGGGTTTCATACCGAGTTTCTGCACTTCCTGCTACAGGGCCGGAAGAACCGGAGACCGCTTTATGGAATTCGCGGAAAAGGGCCTGATTAACAAGTTCTGCACTCCTAACGCCCTGCTGACACTTGCCGAATATCTTCAGGATTATGCATCGCCGAGCACAAAGGAAGCAGGCAATGCCCTGATAGAAAAGGAACTGCAGAAAATGCCGGAGGGTTCCTGGAAAGAACGGATTAAAGACAATCTACGCAAGATTGCTCTCGGAGAGAGAGACTTGAGAGTATAACTGAAACAGAATGAGCGAGTTTACAAAAGAAGACAACGAACTGATCCAGAAAGAATTCGAGCAGCTGAGACTGTCTGCCCTGAAAAGATGCGCCTCCCAGGAGGAGTACGAGGGCGTAATCAAGGCGTTTGAGTTTGCCAATGAAGCGCACAAGGGAGTGCGCCGCCGCTCCGGAGAACCTTACATCATCCACCCTATTGCGGTGGCAAAGATTGTGGTTCAGGAAATCGGGCTCGGCTACAAGTCCATTGTAACCGCTCTGCTCCACGATGTTGTGGAGGACACGGAATATACCGTAGAGGATATAGAAAGACTCTTCGGCAGCAAGATAGCGTCTCTGGTAGACGGCCTTACCAAGATCAAGTCCGCCATGGACAACAAGATGGAAGGCCAACTGAACGAGAAATCCATTCAGGCTGAAAACTTCAAGAGGATTCTGCTCACACTCAACGACGATGTCAGGGTCATCCTGATTAAACTCGCTGACAGGCTTCACAATCTGCGCACTATAGAGTCCATGCCGGAAAGGAAACAGGATAAGATCCTGAGCGAGACAATGTACATCTTCATTCCTCTGGCACACAGGCTCGGACTCTACAGCATAAAGAGCGAGATGGAGAATATCTGGCTGAAATTCAGGCAGCCGGAGCAGTACAACGAGATTTCCAGACGCATTGAAGAGTATTCTAAGGCCAAAGGCGGAAGCATCGATAATTTCATAGAACCCATCTCAAAGCTTCTGGAACAGGCGCGGTATAAATTCACCATCACCAAGAGAATCAAGACCCCTTACTCCATCTGGAACAAGATGCAGACCAAGGGGATACCGTTCGAGGAGATATATGACCTTTTTGCCGTAAGGATTGTCTTCACGCCTAAGAAAGGCACTTCAGAGAGAAAGCAGTGCTGGGATATCTACTCCCTGATTTCAGAAGACTATCTCTCCAACACAGACCGCATTAGGGACTGGGTAAGCACACCAAAATCAAATGGTTACGAGGCTCTCCACTGTACCTTGATGAGTCCTCAGGGGGGCTGGGTGGAAGTCCAGATCAGGACGGTGAGAATGAATGCCATCGCTGAGAAAGGTGTGGCAGCACATTGGAATTACAAGGGAGAGAAAATCCAGAATCCGGAGAATGAAATGGACAACTGGCTGAATATGGTCAGGGAGGTTCTGGAGAATCCGGATGTCAATGCGCTGGAATTTCTGGACAATTTCCATTCCGGCCTGATGACCAAGGAGATATATGTGTTCACACCTGCCGGTGAGGCCAAGAGGCTGGAGAAGGGAGCAACGGTTCTGGACTTTGCATACGCCAACCACTCAGAGATTGGAAACAGGGCTATTGCAGCAAAAGTCAACCTCAAGCTGGTGCCAATTTCCTATGTACTAAGGAACGGAGACCAGGTGGAAATCATTACGGCAGACTCCCAAAAGCCTGAACGGCAATGGCTTAGTTTCGTTAAGACCACCAAAGCCCGCAACATAATCCTGGACAGCATCAAGGGAGACATCAAAGACACCATCAAGAATGGTCAGGAGAAACTTGAGAAGGAGCTTGACAAACTGGGCGTGAAACTCCATATCAGGGTACTTAAGAAACTGATAGACGAGTTTAAGGTAAGCAACAAAGACGAGCTCTACAGCAAGATAGGTTCCGGACTCATAGACGTTTCTAACCTGGAGCCAATCCTCAAGAAAAACAAGGAGAACAAGCTTGTCCAGTTCTGGAACCTGCAGTTTTTCAAGCACAAAGACTTCCTGCTTAAGGAAAATCCAATAGACAAGACCCTTTCCTACAAGGCAGCCGAATGCTGCAACCCTATTCCTGGAGATCCGGTAATCGGCTTTGTAGACGAGGACGGTCAGGTTGTAATCCACAAGAAAGTTTGCCCGGTGGCAATATCACTTGCCGCAACCGAGGGCGGGAAGATAATCAACGCAAAGTGGACCAAGCACACCATACTGTCTTTCCTTGCCAGAATAGAACTCAAGGGAATAGACCGCCTGGGAATAGTCAACGATATTACAAGATACATAACCCTCATCCTTTCCGTGAATATCCGTAAACTGTTCTTTGAGACTCACGACGGCGTATTCTACGGATACATAGACCTTTACGTGCATAACACTAAAGACTTGGAAGAGATACTGGAACACATAGAACAGATTAAGGGAATAGAGTCCGCCACCAGAGTGGACATTAAAGAGGAGAACCGAGTATGAGACATTTCAAGAAATCGTTTATTGGAGTGTTGGCCGCACCGCTGGCCGTTCTGCTTGCAATTGCCGCATCTGTGAGCTGCGCAAACACAAAGCAGGGGCCGATTGGTGGACCAAAGGACACCATTCCACCTGTCATATTGGGCGTTACCCCTGATATGCCTATGCTGAATTTCCCTACGAACAAGGGAAAAATCTCCATAACTTTCAATGAATATGTCCAGCTGAAAAACCAGTATCAGGAAATTGTCCT
The DNA here is from genome assembly GCA_017551215.1 of Bacteroidales bacterium. The sequence goes on from JAFZMA010000172.1 coordinate 8,023, forward strand.
TTCTCCTCCTTCCAAGAAGAGACCTGTAGCCAAGATCAAGAAAAAGAGCGTGGTCATATCTTTTGACGATACCCTCAAGGCCAACCAGACATATTCTCTGGCTTTTGGGAACGCCATTTCAGACGTAAACGAAGGCAATCCGTTTAACGGTTATGTAATTGACTTTTCCACAGGAAGTTCCATAGACTCGCTTATTCTCAGCGGAACGGTAATGGACTACGCTACCCTGCTGCCGCTCAAGGGAGTTTACATAGCGCTGTACACAAATCCTACAGATTCCTGCGTAGTTAAGGATCTCCCCGATGCCGCCACCAGAAGCGATGACTGGGGATATTTCTGCCTTAGAGGACTCAAGGGAGTGCCGTATACAATCTATGCCTTTGAAGACAAGAACAACAACATGCTCTACGACCGTGGCGGAGAACTGGCCGGATTCTGCGATTCCACCATCACACCTACCGTTGTTGCACGCAAGGGAATGCCTCAGATGATGATGATGGATATGAAGGATACTGTCGCCTGTCTGTCAAGACCAAGCCAGACAGATATATACCTTTTTAAGGAAAAGCTGGCCAGCCAGTTTATAGATGCTTCAGGAAGAATCTCTGAAAGAGAATGTTATGTAAAGTTCCACGCAGAGAATCCACAGATAGACACATTCAGGATAAAGGGGATTTTCGACGACCACATAATCCGCCAGTTCAATCCGGAAGGAGACTCTCTCTCTTTCTGGATTAACGATCCAAAGGCCACTCTGGATACACTGTTTTTAAGGATTAACTACATGAAGACAGATTCGACCGGAACCCTTAAACCTTACGGAGAAACCATAAAACTCGTAAAGCCGTTCGACAAGAGCAAACTCAAGGATTCTGAAAAGCAGGATCCGTCAAAGTCCGGACTTACAAACGATTACCTGAAGAATCTGGGAAAAACTGGAAAGAACGACCGTAACGACCCGTTCAACAACAATGACAAAGACCAGAAAACCCTTGAAAAGCCTAAAGATGTCAAACCTCAGCAGAGAAAGGATCTTCTGAAGATGGACGTGAAGGTAGACGGCAAAACAGTGGAAAATATGGGCATAGAAATCACATTCCCTTCTCCTCTAATAAAAACTGATTTCGACTCCATAATGTTCACAACCTCAACTCCGAGGAGAATAGTGTCCAATGTACGTTTCCATACTGAAAGGGACTCCACCAACATACTGCGATACATCCTTAAGGCGGACGAACCGTACAAAACGGGTAATGACTACAAAATCCGTATACCGATGGCTCTATTCAAGGACGTTAACGGATTTACAAACGATTCCCTTGTAAAGACATTCAATCTTCCTACGGACGACAAGCTCAGCTCCATTACGCTGGAAATCAGCGGAACTCAGGGCAAAAAATACATCGTTGAACTTGTTACCGAGAAAAGGGACCGCGTATTCCTGAGATATGAAATCTCTTCAGACGGAGAGCTCAAGTTCCCTTATCTTAGTGCCGGTGTTTATTCCTTCAGGATTACGGAGGATATCAACGGCAACGGCAAACTTGATATTGGAGACATAATCAAGAAGATACCTCCCGAGAAGGCAAGATTGCTGAAACTTCCTGATGGAAAAGCTATTATTAAACTCAAGGAACAGACAGACCTGACTCAGTCTGTCGATCTGCAAAAACTGTTCGAATAGATGAAAAGGATTTTCATAGCCATACTGATGTGTTTGGGAACCGTTCAGGGATTCTCTCAGATAATTGATACCGTGGATATTATGAAGGAATTTGATGAATTTTCCTTCAGAGACGCAAAGGTTACAGGGCAAGTTAAGGACTCCACCCGCCTGAGAGAACATCTGCTTGGTTTCAAATGGGGAATGAGCATTAACAGCATGACCGTAAGCGTGGACTTTGACAAGAAGCCTGTAACCTCACCGATGAACTTTGGCGTTTACTACACCTATTACCATTCTTTGTGGAATTCCATTTCCCTGTTCGGTATAGAAACCGGTCTGCAGATGAACGAGGAAGGCTATAAGACGCTGATACTGGATGAGAACGACAAAGTGGTCCAGGAAGGCAAGGAGAGCTTCCGCAGTCTCACCGTTCCGTTTGTTTCCCAGTTCAGGATAGACTTCTGGAAAATGAGGCTTCTGGCTAATGCGGGAGCTTTCATATCCCACAAGCAGTCTGCAAGTTTCTCCGGACTGTTGCCGGAAAGCGTAACTTCCACATACAAGAAATGGGGTTATGGCTTTGTCGTCGGGGGCGGTCTGGCATACGTTTTCAGGCCGTTTGAACTTCATGTGGAAGCCAACTACAAATACAATCTGAGTAACCTTTACGACAAAACAGCATTCTATGGAGACCAGTATTGGATTTCCACCCATACCAGCCAGATTATCATATCGGCAGGCCTGTTTTACAGAATCGGAGGAAGTTCATACAAGAACCCTGCAAACGCACCCAAGAGATGAAAAGGATTAAAGCAAGAGTAGCAGACCTGGTTATAGGCGGAGGTGCCCCTATCGCAGTCCAGACCATGTGCAACACACATACCCAGGATGTTGAAAAAAGCGTGGCTCAATGCCTTGAAATGGCAGAGGCGGGAGCAAAGATGATAAGGCTTACCACCCAGGGTTTCAAGGAAGTGGAAGCCCTTGCCAGAATCAAGGATATTTTAAGAAACCAGGGAGTTAAAACCCCTCTTGTCGCCGATGTACATTTCAACTCTGAGGTGGCTATTGCTGCAGCCCAGGTGGCAGACAAGGTCAGAATCAATCCGGGAAACTTCTCCCAGGTGCATAAAGATGCCCAGAGCCAGTTCTCGCGCTTCATAGAGGTGTGCAGAAAATACGGTACAGCTGTGAGAATCGGGCTTAACCACGGCTCTCTGGGAGAGGAAATAGTATCGCGATGGGGAAATACTCCGGAAGGCATGAAACAGGCTGCCATGCAGTGGCTTGCGATGTGCATAGATGAGAATTTCGACAATGTTGTGGTTTCTCTCAAGGCCAGCAACACTATAGTGATGAGCCAGGCTTACCTGCTGCTTTTCAATGCGATGAAAGAAAGCGGCACCGTGTTCCCGGTTCATCTCGGAGTCACCGAAGCCGGAAATGCGGACCAGGGCAGGATCAAATCTGCCATTGGAATCGGAGCGCTGCTCGACAAAGGCATCGGCGACACTATAAGAGTTTCCCTGACAGAAAATCCTGTTAACGAAATACCGGCCGGTCAGGAGATTGCCTCCTTCTTTGAGAGCGGAACCCAGATTGATCTCAAGAGAATTGTTCTGGAGCAGAATAGCCGTACTCCAGAGCTTCCGTTCTCCGCTTTCGAGTGCGGACAAGACAACTGGAACCGATTCATTATCAGAGCGGCGTCACTGTTCGGCGTCATGCTTCTGGAAAACAGGATAGATGATTTCACCATTACGGGCTCACCTTATCCGGATGCCCGGATGCAGTCTCTCAAGGAGAATATTCTCCAGGGAGCGCGCCGCGTCTTCTACCATCCGGAATACATCGCCTGCCCTGGTTGCGGAAGGACCCAGTACAACCTGGAGGAAACCTTCAACAGGGTCAAGGAAAAGACCTCCCATCTCAAGGGAGTGAGAATCGCCGTAATGGGCTGCATTGTTAACGGACCTGGAGAAATGGCTGATGCGGACTACGGCTATGTGGGCCAGGGAGGCGGACTCGTGACCATCTACAAAGGCAAGAATCCAGTCCTGAAATCAGTCCCGGATTCTGAAGCCATTGATCTGTTGCTCAAGATAATAGAGGAAGACAAGAAGTAAAACTACTGCTTGCGTCTGAACACTAGCTTTGAGGTGCACAAGCTGTTGAACTTGCGCGCAGCTGTCCTGTATTCCGCATAATCTTCCTTAGGATAGCGTCCGGCTTTGAATACGGTTTTAAGCACTACAATCACCTTGCTCCCCTCTGTTTTTACCGTAGAAGAGAAACTGGCAAACTTGCATTCCATATTAACAGGCTTTGGAAGCCCTTCCGGCTCGTAAGTGACCGGAACGTTTATCTCTACAGAATCCAGATAGACAGAACCACTTTCTATGTAGATATCGTTCTTGCGTGTTCCTCTCTGCCACTCCACTTGACTGCGGAGCGGAGTAAGCGGTATGAACAGGCGGTCTCCGTTAGACTCTGCATAGTTGCGGCATTCCACGGAATAATCAGTTACCATTTCCGGAACATACTCTCTTCCTTTCAGCGGATAATCCTGGAAATTGTCCTTTATCTGGTTGATTTTAGGGTTATTGCTGGTAACCGCTATGTTCTTTGCAACTCTTTCAGACTTCTCCTTGTCATCCATTCTATAGAGTCTCAATCTGGACTCCACAAAATCCAGACAGGCCCTCTGCCTGACATTTACGGTTGCGTCTCCGGTAGAAGCCACAAACAGGCGGACCTTGTTCTCCAGACGGGAAAGACTATCCGGGTATCTCGGACAACGGATGAAATCTCCGCCGTCTTTCTTTACCAGCAGAACCTGATGTCCCGCCACATCTTCGTGCCTGTAACCAAGTGGCACAGAAGGATTTGTACACTCCACCCAAAGAGTATCCCCTTGCATGGCCCCACCATCTTTGAGAGGAACTGCCAGCATTGCGTGGTTCATGCTCCCGACAGAACAGTAACCCTTGTCCAAATCCGCACGGTTGGTGTTGAGAATGAAGTAATCAGACTCAACCCCCACAACCTCCAGCATGGCCTTCATATAGTTGGAAAGGGCTTTACAGTCTCCGAATCCGGTTTTTGCCACTGTAGATGCCGGGAACGGCTTGTATCCGCCTATTCCCAGCTGAATGCTCACATATCTGGTAGTATTCCTCAGATGGTCATACAGAACCTTTACCTTCTCGTAGGTATTGGCACATCCGGAAGTCATTTCAAGAATCTTTGCCTTGTCCTGCTCAGAAAGATCCCAGGTGTCTTTCTGCAAATCATACAGCCATAATCCTATGTCCTTCCAGCTGCCCTGCTGGCCCTCTACCTTTGAAAACATGAAATTTACTGGAGAGGCACTCACATTGGGCACAATCTCCTTGATTGGAGGCATTGTGCTCTCATCTTCAAAGCCCTGATAATCAGTAAAACGCCAGATATACCTCTCTTTGAAATCTTCTTTTGCAACCTCCGGCTCAACTGTACTGCTGTACTGTATTTTTGTCCCCGATGGAACCTCAATGGCATACTCTCCTTTCTCCAGCCTGACATCCTCTGCCATCACCGGGAAATAAGTCGGAAACGCCGGAACTCCCCTCTTGTATGAAATTGTATATTCATACTCAACGATATAGGGAATCGGAGCCAGAGGGCGGTAAAAATATACAAACGAATCGTCTGCAAGCTCACGCGCCAAAGCCCTGGATTCCAGATCCTGACGGTGCAGTTTTTTAATCACCTTTCCGGCAGAGTTTGTTATTGTCGCCGAGAAAGAAGAGAGAGACCTGTCACTATCCGTAAAGATAGTTATCAGGCCCGCTGATGATGCAGATTCCTTGTTTATCCGGATTTTGCTGTAGACAGTATAGGTTCCGGAAGAGACATCTCTCATCTTGAAACTCTCCCGGCTTTCCAGAATGTCTGCAGCGCTGTCCTGCCCAGAGCTTACGACAGGAAAAAGAGCCAGAGACAGGACAATCAAAAAACGTTTCATTTTCTCTTCAACACTATAGTTTCCTTTTCTGTCTTTACCATCTGCTGCCAGAATCTCCTGTAATCCAGATAATCCTTAGGATCCACATACAGAGCCTTGTCGTTGACTGTATAGGTAACGTCTACGCTCTTTCCGTCTTCTGATAGCTTGTATGACACGTTTGCCGTAAAATCGTTTCTTAGCGTACCAAATGTTGCCGATGCAGGGAGCTGATCCACAACATAACCTTCTGGCAACGCAAGATGCATCTTGTAGACTGTGGTAGAAAGCCTGTCTATATCAATAGGAACTGTTCTCTTTTCAGATTTGAAATAGCGGTCCTGATGAAGGCTCTCTATTATTGGCTTTACATAAACCAAATCTCCGGATGTCTGCATCTGCTGCTCCAGTTCAACGTTTACGGTACACTCACCGGAATAATCTTTTGCCTTGGTAGGAGAAACACTAATAACTGTATAGGAATTACCGCCTTCCAGCTGAGAGTAAAGCTCTTCTTCCTTTTCAAAGGAGTTGAGGAGGCGCTTGATGAGATATGACTGGCTGTTATATGCCTTTAGGGTCATTTTGGCGTTCATCATGCCGTCCTGGTCTAAGGTGGCGTCTACGTTGAACTCCATCCTGTTTTCGGCAAGATTGGTCAGATTTGTCCATGAAGATCTCTGTCCCTTGGCAATCACCCTTGCCTTAGAAACCAGGTAACTGTCTGGCAGAACGTTAAGATAAGCCTCGTCTAGGGCGGCATCTAAATAAACAGACTGGCCATCTTTGGAAACCACTTTCAGGATATATGTGTCAAATGCATCTGAAGACACGTGGAATTCGGAGAAAATTCCGCTTGAACGGAGTTTGATCAAAATCGGATAAACCTTATAGCCGGCATATATCAGAGCGCTTCCCACAAGTGCGTTAATATCAGCATTGTCTCCCGTAGCGTCCTTCAGCACGGAAGAATTGCTGTTAGGTATCAGCCTAACGTTCTTGTTCCATTTTACCTTGCTGCAGACAAGATTGCGGATTTCACAGACCTTCTCCTCGAATGACTTGCCAGACTGGACTATAGGGTCCACTTCCTTTTTGAACTTGCATGAGGAATTCAATTCTGTCCACAGAGGAGAACTGTATAGCTGTTCATCTATGTCCTCCCACTTTGTAGTGTAATTCTTAGGCAACTGGTTAGGAAACTGTATACTCCTCAGTTCGTACTCCACTGCACTGAAGAACTGGTCTAGACAAAACAAATGGCTCTCTGCCTTCAAAGCCGGAACATTAACAGCCTTGTAGTTTTCTACCAGAAGATTATAGTCGTATGTCTGGCCTCCTCCAAGCGCTATGGACTTTGTCTCATAGGTGATGTTATGGGTATAATACTTAGCTCCTCTAGGAGTAACGTTGAACTTTAGGAATTCAGGAATCAGAATAGTGGCTTCCTTGCAGTTTACCGGATATTTTCCCTGGAATTCAATTTCACCTATATTCCAGTATTGCTTGTTCTTACGGACGTACGTCACTTCTATGACAGAACCCACCTTTACGTTCTGGGCTGTAAAAGCCAGTTTCCTCACACTTTCAGAATACTTGGTGTCGAACATGAATTCTTTACCCATCTTTGTCTTGACGACCTTTCCGTTCTCCCAGTTATATGTAAAGACTTTAACATCGTAGATTTTCTCGCTCATATTTCCATCTGTCCTGTAAAGCATCTGGAAATCAGCCAGCCCCTTGGCAGACTCCTTGAGGATCTTAAGCCTGAGCCTGTGGGTTTTCTCAACGATGAACTCCCCTTGAGGAGCCAGATAGGTAGATATCCTTAAACCACTGTAGATTACAACTGCATCGGCTGAAGTGTCCAGCGCGTAAGAGGTCATTTTTACCTCATCCTCAGATACCGCATCAAACTTAGGGTTGAATTTGATGGTCTGGGAATGGGAAACAGAACATAAAGATGTCATTAAAACACCCAGAATTGAAAGGAAAACAAAACGTTTCATATCGTTATTTATTTCTTCTTAAGTACTATGGTTTCTTTCTCC
>JAFZMA010000173.1 GCA_017551215.1 Bacteroidales bacterium
GGACGAGGACCATTACGGGCTTGAGAAGATAAAGGAAAGGATTGTGGAATTCCTTGCTGTACTGAAGCTTAGAGGCAATATGAAGTCTCCTATCATCTGTCTGTACGGGCCTCCTGGTACCGGAAAGACTTCTCTGGGAAAGTCCGTGGCAAGGGCTTTGGGAAGAAAATACCAGAGGATTTCCCTGGGAGGATTGCACGACGAGTCCGAAATCCGCGGTCACCGCAAGACATACATAGGCGCCATGGCCGGCCGCATAATGCAGGCCATCAACCGCGCTGGAACTTCCAACCCTGTGATTGTGCTGGACGAGATAGACAAGGTTTCCAACGACTATCACGGAGACCCTTCTTCCGCCCTTCTGGAAGTGCTTGACCCTGAGCAGAACACAACGTTCCACGATAATTATCTGGACATAGACTACGACCTTTCCAGGGTACTGTTCATCACTACCGCCAACAATACAACCACTATTCAGGCGGCTCTCAAGGACAGGATGGAAATGATTCCGCTTTCCGGATATCTGGCAGAAGAGAAGTTCCATATTGCTACCGGATACCTTATCCCTAAGCAGATGAAGGAGCATGGTCTGAAAGACGGCCAGCTTAGCCTTACGGAAGATGCAATCAATGAAATCATAGACGAGTATACTCGCGAGAGCGGAGTCCGCCAGCTGGACAAGCAGATAGCCAAGATTGCCCGCCACCAGGCAATGAAAGTGGCTTCTGACGAGAAGGTTCCGGAAAAGATAGAGGCAAAGGACGTAAAGGAAATCCTGGGGCTTCCGACCAACCAGCACGAGCTCCAGAAAGACAACGAGGCTCCGGGAGTTGTAACCGGACTTGCCTGGACGGAAATGGGCGGAGAAATTCTTTTTGTGGAATGTATCCGCAGCGAGGGCAAGGGAATGCTCTCCACTACAGGTAACCTTGGAGACGTTATGAAGGAAAGCGCCACAATAGCCTACCAGTGGCTGAAGGCCAATCCTAAGATACTGGGAATGACCACTCAGCAGCTCAAGAAGTTCGATCTTCACGTGCATGTACCTGAGGGAGCCATTCCTAAGGACGGCCCTTCTGCCGGTATCACTATGGTAAGCGCCATGGCATCCGCCCTCACCGGAAAGAAGGTCAAAAGCAAGATTGCCATGACAGGAGAGATGACCCTAAGGGGCAAAGTCCTGCCGGTCGGAGGCATCAAAGAGAAAATCCTGGCCGCCAAGAGAGCAGGCGTTACCACCATAATCCTCAGCCAGGACAACAAGAAAGACATCGCTGAGATAAAGCCTATTTATATTAAGGGGCTTAAATTCAAGTATGTCAAGACAATAGACGAGGTAATAAACTTCATTTTCCCGGAAAAGTAATGGATGTAAAAATAGAGAGCCAGTGGAAGAGTATACTCAGCGATGAGTTCAGCAAGCCTTATTTCAGGGAACTTGCAGCCTTTCTGCACCGGGAAAAGGATTCAGGGCAGACCATATATCCTCCCGGCTCTCTGATTTTCAACGCTTTTGCTCTTACTCCCTTCAACGATGTAAAGGTGGTGATTCTGGGGCAGGACCCCTATCACAATCCGGGGCAGGCTCACGGCCTGAGTTTCTCCGTGCCCGACGGGGTGGCGCTTCCCCCATCGCTGAGGAATATCTACAAGGAGATTGAAAACGACCTGGGCATTTCTCTCCAGGGCAAGAGCGGAAATCTCACAGGCTGGGCAAGGCAGGGAGTCTTTCTGCTTAACGCCATCCTCACCGTGAGAGCCTATAGCGCAGCATCGCACAGCAGGATTGGCTGGACCACGTTCACAGACAGCGTAATCAAAGCAATATCAGACCATAAGGAAGGTGTGGTATTTATGCTCTGGGGCAATTTTGCCAGGAGCAAGAAGGCCCTTATAGATAGCTCAAAGCACCTGGTTCTGGAAGCCGCCCATCCTTCTCCGCTTGCCGGAGGCGCATTCTTCGGCTGCCGACATTTCTCCAAGTGCAACGCATGGCTCCAGAGCCGCGACCTCTCCCCAATCGACTGGAGCTTGTAATACCCCATCGCTTTTTTTCTTAAATTTACGCTTTGTTAAGTGTAAACGAGAACAATTATGCGTACAGCAATCTTCCCGGGATCCTTTGATCCTTTTACCGCCGGCCATCTGGATGTCCTGGATTCGGCTCTCAAACTGTTTGACAAAGTGATAGTTGCAGTGGGCTACAACAGCACCAAGACCACCAGCGGATTCTTTCCCGTAGACATAAGAATCAAAATAATCAAGGATGCCGTAAAGCATTACAAAGACAGGGTGGATGTATGCTGCTACAAGGAGCTTACCATAGACCTCTGCCACAGGCTGGGGGTAAACTTCATAGTAAGGGGCCTGAGAACCACCACAGACTTTGAATTTGAGGGCGTTATAGCCCAGGCCAACAGGGTGATGGACCCGGATGTGGTAACGGTATATGTTCAGGCCAGCCACGAGTATTCCTTCATCTCCTCAACAGTTGTAAGAGACCTTCTCGTCCACAACGGAGATGCCACCCCGTTTATGCCTAAGGGCGTAAATCTCAAGAAGTACATTAAGGCCGCCAAAGAACTCAGGAAATAGTGGCCGTCAACAGGACTGCATCGGGATTATTGTCTAAAGGACTGACACTAGCAGCCCTGTTTATTGTTTTTTCCTGTATCAACGTCTTCTCTCAAAAGCCTTCCGGCACCTACAATATCAGCCTCGATCTCAAGAAAGGCATAATGACAGAAAAAGGCCAGAAACTGTATTTGAACAAATATGTCTGGGGTAAAGCAACTGCTATTGATTCTACGGTTGTAGACAAAAAAGGCATTGCCCGTTTCAAAGGGTTCATCTACAGCCTGGATTTAAGCTTTAATCAGGAAAAATGCTTTACTGCAGGGCAATACACAGTTTCAAGCAAAGATGAAGTTATTTTGGGGTTCTTCTATTCCAGTTCCGATGGCAACAGTTTCAAGGAAAAGATTATATACGAGTCTCGAGATAAATGGCATAAAAAAGGAAAGAAAGCTCCCAAAATAGAGATCAATCAGCCAGAGCTAGAGAAAACCAGTAAGGAGAATCCCGCTTCTCTAGCTTCTATACAGTGGAGTTTCCTTACAAAAAACCTTGCATCAAGCGGTGAGGAAAGGTTAGCAGATATCGCCGATGACAGGCTTTACTATACTTTGTTCGGGAAAGCAGTTTACGACATGTTCCTGGACAAGTTCAAACTCTCCAAGGAAAGCGTAAGAAACATGGCCATTGACTATCTGATGGAAAACCGCTATCTGACAGACCCTAAGATGAGGGCTGCCGTGGCAATGGAGTGTTTCCGCCGCTATTCTTCCTCTGTTGTCATGGGATGCGAGGGTAGTGCGGTCTATGCCGCGGAAAAATACTTGCTCGGCGATGATAATCTATCCGCAGCCGAAAAGGCGGAAGTGGCGTGGTATGTGACTGTCAACAAGGGAACTCTGGTTGGAACCAAGGCTCCGGAGCTCAGGCTCAAGGATACTTCCGGTGTGGAAAGAAGCATAAGGGAACTGATGGGAGATCACTCCATAATCTACTTCTATTCAGATGATTGTGCTTACTGCAAGGAAGAAACTCCACGGCTGGTTTCCATGCTTGATTCCTGGCAGGAATTCCCTATCAACATTGCCGCAATTTATACAGGAACCGATTCTAAAGCGTGGAAAGACTATATCAAAAAGCACTTCCAGATTAATAATCCGTACATATCATGGCTTAATCTGGCAGACCTTGAGAGAGAGAGCAATTTCCCTGTGGATTACGGAGTTGCAAGCACGCCTAAGTTATTCCTTCTGGATGAAAGCCAGAGAATTAGGGGAAGAGGTATACTTACCCCTACCCTTACTGCCATGCTCAAGGAACAGGCCGCAGAAGACAACAAGGCCTACGAATTCCTTTCTCGGATTTTTCCTCCCCAGGAGCTTTCTCCAGATTCGGCACTGGACTTGGAAGCCAGAAAGAAAGCCGTAGACAAGATTTATGAAGGAGTGAAATCCTCGGAATCTTTCTCCCGCCTTATGAGACAGGCCTTCACCTATCTGTTTTTCTCCGGCTACGGGCCAAATACCCAGACCGCTTTGTATCTGGGACAGGATTATGTACAGGATATGCCTGAAAGATGGGAAGATACGGTGTTTGTTTCCAGCGTGGAATCCATTCTTAAGGCTGCCAACATGAATGCTCCCGGAAGCAAGGCCGAAAACATCACATTATACGATATTGCCGATAATCCAGCAGACCTTCTTCCTCTGGACGGAAAGAAGAAAGTGCTGTATTTTTACCGCACCGGATGCGAAGTCTGCAAGGAAACCCTGCCTGTAATCAGAGAGGCTTGGAAGAAATACGGAAAGAAAGTTTCTTTCACTGGTATTTATGCAGGAAACGATGTTAACGGATTCCGCAAGTTTGTTTCCGCAAACAGCATGGAATTCAGGCAGTTATATGCAAAAGGCAATTTAGGGATACTCGGAGAGAAATACTATATAGAGGCCGTTCCCCTTATTCTGGTCACAGACCAGGACGGAACCATAATTTTCAAGGGCACCTCTGCGGAAGCCATGACAGAATTTTTGAAACAAAATAACTA
>JAFZMA010000174.1 GCA_017551215.1 Bacteroidales bacterium
AAGGAAATCAATTCTCAGCTTGCTGAATATCTCCATCTCAGCAAATGAACGCTTAGCCGGCGGGAGGCTCTTTGCGAAAATCAACACTAAAAACATCCCGGGCTCTCAAGGTCAGACAATGACAGGCCTAGGTTACCTTTAGGGGGATTCCGCAAGCGGGACGTTGGAAGCCAGCGTCTGAGACAGGGCCCAAATCTTATCATTTAAGATTTTTCGAGAACAGCCCTCTCGTCGGCTTTTTTAATATATATCACCATTATGGAACAAATACTGATACCAATTGCAGCTTTTGTGATAGGATGTCTCCTCGGATTCCTTATAGCACGCCCTATCGTGCTCAAGGGAAAGAAATCTAAAATCCTTCAGGAAGCTGAAAAAGAAGGCGAGGATATCAAGAAAGAGAAGATATTCCAGGCCAAAGAGAAATTCCTTCAGCTCAAGACCGAGCACGAGCAGTACATAAACAACAAGAACAACGCTTTGCGCGAAACAGAAAACCGCATAAAGCAGAAAGAGCTCCAGATCAGCCAGCAGGCTTCTGACGTGGCCAAACGCGAGAAAGAGACAGAGGCCATCAGAAACAATCTCCGTCTTCAGACAGACATAGTTGCCAAGAAGATAGACGAGTACGAGAAGCTACGCCAGCAGGAAATCATCAAGATAGAAAACATTGCCGGCATGAGTGCAGATGAAGCCAAGAAGCACCTTATGGAAGCAATGAAGGCAGAGGCCCGTACAGATGCCCAGTCCTATATCAACGATGTTATGGACGAGGCTCGCCTGAGCGCATCCAAGGAAGCCAAGAGAATAGTTATCAACACAATCCAGAGGACAGCCCCTGAGGTTGCCATTGAGAATGCCGTTACCGTATTCAACATAGATAACGACGAGATCAAGGGACGCATTATCGGCCGTGAGGGCCGTAACATCCGTGCCCTAGAGGCAGCTACAGGCGTTGAAATCGTTGTGGACGACACGCCTGAGGCAATCCTCCTGTCTGCATTCGATCCTGTACGCAGAGAGGTTGCACGGCTTGCTCTTCACCAGCTGGTTGCAGACGGTAGAATCCATCCGGCAAGAATCGAGGAGGTTGTAGAGAAGGTCAAGAAGCAGCTCGAGGATGAGATTCTGGAAACAGGAAAGCGTACCTGCATAGACCTTGGAATCCACGGCCTGAATATTGAGCTCGTAAAGCTTGTGGGCAGGATGAAATACCGTTCTTCTTACGGGCAGAACCTTCTGCAGCACTCCAGAGAGGTTGCAAACATCTGTGCCACAATGGCATCCGAACTCGGTCTCAACGCCAAGGTTGCAAAGAGAGCCGGCCTTCTCCACGATATCGGAAAGGTATGCGAGGAGGATCCGGAACTCCCTCATGCAATGCTCGGTATGAGAATGGCTGAAAAGTTCAAGGAGAAGCCGGATGTATGCAACGCTATCGGTGCTCACCACGAGGAAATAGAGATGACAAGCCTCATTTCCCCTCTTGTTATGGTCGCCGATGCAATCTCAGGTGCAAGGCCTGGTGCCAGAAGAGAGGTCATAGAGAGCTATATCAAGCGTCTCAAGGATATGGAAGACATTGCTCTGAGCTATCCTGGCGTTACCAAGACCTACGCTATCCAGGCTGGAAGAGAGCTTAGGGTTATCGTTGGCAGCGAGCAGGTTTCAGACAAGGATATAGAGACCTTGTCCGCAGAGATAGCCAAGAGGATCCAGAACGAGATGACCTACCCTGGACAGGTGAAGATCACCGTCATCCGCGAATCCCGCTCCGTCGCCTTTGCAAAGTAAAACGTAAAAGAAGTCTTTGCAAGATATTGTTGATTGAAGCAAAGAAGTATTGGCCGTTACAAGTTTGTAAAGCGAAGCATAGGACTCACAAATTGCCTGTGGCCGCCCGTGGCCACATGAACGGGAGGGGCCCACAAGCGCAGCGAAGTGGGAGGGATGAGCGAAGCGAAGGCAATGTGAGATCTATGCCTTCGCTTTATCAATAATCTAATCTCTGTAATTAGTTAGTCTTCCGAATTGCTACGTTTGCTGATATTAGTGTAAATCTTGTCCACTATCAGGGAGATAGCACCGTCTCCGGTAACATTGCAGGCAGTACCGAAACTGTCCATCGTGATATACAGGGCAATCATAAGTGCCTGAAGCGTAGAGTCGAATCCCAGTATGGACTCCAGAACGGCAAGAGCCGCCATGATTGCACCTCCCGGAACCCCCGGAGCTGCAACCATGGTGATACCCAGCATGAAGATGAAGCCGGTGTAAAGCCCGATTCCTGTTGGAAGCCCCATCATGTACATGATTGCAAAGGCACATGCCACGATCTTGAGGGTACTTCCCGCAAGATGAATAGTAGCGCAAAGCGGAACCGTAAAGGAAGAAACTCCGTTATCCACCCCGTTCTTTCTGGTTTGGGCCAAGGTTACAGGAATTGTAGCGGCAGACGACTGGGTGCCGAGCGCTGTCATATATGCAGGAAGCATGTTCCACAGGCATTTGAACGGATTCTTCCGGCTTATGGCTCCTGCAACAAGGAACTGGAACACAAGCCATACAATATGCATGGCAAAGATTACCAGAATAACTTTCAGGAAGAGTTTCAGCACAGAGGCTACCTGCCCCTCCATACTCAGAATCAGGAAGATGCCAAAGATAAAGAAAGGCAGCAGAGGAATAATCACGTTCTTGATAATGAGGTTGATTATATCCCGGAACTCTCCCAGAACCTTTATCAGGGTTTCAGACTTGGCGTATGCAGCTCCAAGTCCCAGTACAAACGCCAGAATCAAGGCTGTCATCACCCCGAATACCGGAGGCATATCTATTGAAAAATAAGGCTTTATGCCGGCAGACTCATTAAGCGCCGCAAGTGCAAAAGACGGATCTTTATCCAGTATAGCAGGATATGCAGCCTCGCAGGTGAAATAGGAGAAATAGCCTGCCATTATCGTTGAGGCGTATGCCAGAATCACCGTAATCAGCAGCAGTTTCCCAGCCCCTTTCCCCATCTCGGCGATACCGGGAGCCACAAGTCCCAGAATCAGCAGCGGAATAATGAATCCAAGGAAATTGCTGAACAGAGAGTTAAACGTTGCCACGGCTTTTGCCGCCCACTCTGGGAAAAACAGTGAGCACAGTATACCCAGACCTATCGCGATAA
>JAFZMA010000016.1 GCA_017551215.1 Bacteroidales bacterium
GCCAGAATCACCTTGTCCACAATCTTTCTGGCCTCTGCAGGATTCTCCTCCAGATAATTCTCCAGAGCCTCGCTAACTGCCTTGCTCACAGCGGAACGCACTTCCGCATTTCCGAGCTTGGTCTTTGTCTGGCCCTCGAACTGAGGCTCGGCCACTTTGACGGAAATGACAGCGGTAAGACCCTCGCGGAAATCATCCGGAGAAATCTCCACCTTGGCCTTCTTCAAAAGGTCATTCTTGTCTGCATAGCTCTTGAGGGTGGAGGTAAGTCCGCCGCGGAAACCGGTAAGGTGGGTACCTCCCTCTATTGTGTTGATATTGTTTACGTAAGAGTGGACATTCTCGCTGTACTCCGTGTTGTACTGCATTGCAATCTCGATAGGGATGCCGGTCTTGTCCGTCTCAAGATAGATTGGTTTTTCTGTCAGGTGAGTGCGGTTGCCGTCGAGATATTCCACAAACTCCTTGAGGCCTTCTTCCGAATAGAAAGTCTGGGTTTTGAACGGTTCCTCCATTCCGTCTTCGGAAATCTCCTTGTTCCTCTTGTCTGTGAGGGTAAGGCGCACCTTCTTGTTCAGGAAAGCCAGTTCGCGGAGCCTTGTTGCAAGAGTCTCGTAGTTGTAAACTGTTGTAAGCGTGAATATTTCCGGATCCGGACGGAAAGTGATGGTTGTTCCGGTATCCGAAGCTTCTCCGATAACGGTTACCTCAGATGTAGGCTTGCCCTTTGAATACTCCTGCACGAATATCTTGCCCTCCCTGTGGATTTCCGCCCTCAGGTATATGGACAGCGCGTTTACGCAGCTTACACCCACACCGTGCAGACCTCCGGAAACCTTGTAGCTTCCCTTGTTGAACTTTCCTCCTGCGTGCAGGATGGTAAGAACAACCTCCAGGGCGCTGCGGTGCTCCTTCTCGTGCATTCCCGTAGGGATACCACGTCCGTTATCCGAAACGGTGATGGAATTGTCCTCGTTAATTGTAACGTTTATATCGTTGCAGAACCCTGCAAGAGCCTCGTCTATGGAATTGTCCACAACTTCGTACACCAGGTGGTGCAAACCTCTCTCTCCGATATCTCCGATATACATGGACGGACGCTTTCTGACAGCCTCCAACCCTTCAAGTACCTGAATACTTTCCGCATTGTAATTCTCCTGCGGAGCATTCTGATTCAACTCTTTTTCGCTCATTTTTCCTTTAAATTAATAACCTAGCAAATTTAGGAAAAAATCAGAACTTAATCAAGAGTCCGAAGCCAACATTTATACCCTTTTCCACATACATTCCGTAGTTGACGCGGCGGGCATTGAAAAGGTTGCCTCCGTTGACGTATACAGTGAATTGATTGTCAATGACATACTGGGCATAAACGCCAAGGTCTGCATAGCCCTTGTATTTGATCTTTCCGCCATTGTACAGGAATGACGAGGCAGGGCAGGAACTGCGGGCGTAGAGAGTGGCTCCGACAAAGAGTTTTTCGTCAAAGTTTGCCTCCGCGTAGACATTGGCCTCAAACGGAGCATATCCTGCCGGTTTGCCCTTTACAGGAAAATCTTCAGGAGCCGGCGCAACAATGCTCAATCCGTCAACTCCCGGGATTGCTCCGCCGTACCTTTCTCCGTCTGTCCAGAAAGAATACTTGGCATCCGCACCGGCTGCAAAACCTTTAGTCCTGAAATCCAGCTTGCTTCCGACAAATCCCTCAAAATGGTTAGAATAGAAGGCATCCAGAGGATTGCCGGCAAACTGGAGCATTCCCTTGCGGTAGGCACCGCCCACATACACGTCATAATTAACCTCTTCAGACGCCTTGCCCTTTATACCCACCTTGGTAAACAGAGGGGTTCCGCTTTCTCTCAGGTCTATCATCGGCGACAAATAAGGCACTCTCTCAAGCAGGGAGGCATAGCTGTTAATCACGTTGCCACCATCTGCAATGGCGTAGGCCCAGGTCTTATCGTCTTCCATCCTGTAGGTGATGGAAACTTTTGGAGATATGTAGTTGTGATATTTTTCAGCGCCGTCCTTGTTGTTGAAGCAGAAGCTTACTCTGGCACCCAGGTCCATGGACAGGCGGTCTCTGCGGAGCTTGTAGACCAATGTTCCCTCCAGCAGGCTTATGTGATAATCCTGAGCGTTCTTGTAAATGGCTGTCTGGGAATTGATTCCGGCCGTGACCATAGAGTATTTTCCGATGGTTGGGCCGGCTTCCAGATTGAACTTTATCAGATTCTCCTGGAGCTTGAACTTGCTTGGTCCAAAGCCGAATTTTGCATCATCAGATGTATTGGTCACGCTGAACCTGGCATCGTATCTTACTGTTCCACTGTAGTCTTCAGAATCCAGACTGTTTGCTCCAAGGGAAAACTCAAACTGGTTATAGTCGTGTGAGAGATTGTCCTTCATCCAGCTCTTGTTGTTGTAATTGTCTATGTCAAAGGCAACTCCCTTCTCCTTGAACTTTGCTATATCCACTCCGTAATAACTGTAGTGGGCGTTGCGGAAATTAATGCCCGCATCCAGCTGGTGCTCGTCCCACAGATGGGTGTAAGCCACTCCAGCAGTGTTCTTCCACTCCTTTGCCTGGGCATCGTTACTCAGAGCGTAAACCTTGCCGGAAGCATTCACATCCGCAAGTTTTGCCTTCCCGTGATAGGAATCGTGTCCGGCCTTGACTGTAACGATATCCGCATTGCTTCCCGTATCCGGCTGCCACCACAATCCAAGAGAAGGGGCAAACGGGAACGATAAGCCGATTTTGGCCGCAAATGACGGCACTTCAGGCTTCAGGGCAGAAGATACCTTGGCGGAAGGCATTGGAGAGAAAGAATAGAGGTCTTTTATCTGCCTGTCCTGTATGCGGTAATCCATATTCAGGTCAAACTTCTTGAGCGTGTCTGAAAAGTCTATTTTCAGCGCCCCTTTCCTGGCACCGGTAAGATCCGTCTCATAATCTTTCTTCACCTCCACCTTTCCGCCAGGATTCTGGGCAAACGACGTGGCAGACAGCGCAGTGGCAAGAGCCAGCGCCATCAATGCCCTGGATGTTTTCAGTTTGTTTCTTTTCATATCGTTGATTATCATATTACTCCGCGATGTTTACTTCTTTTTCATCTTTTCCGCCTGCTGGGCGCGAGCCTTGGCAATCTCCTTGATCTGGGCGTCATCCCCATCGTAAGAAGATGCGATGCTCTTGAAAACAGCCGCCGCCTGCTCGTAATCCTCCTGGTCAAAATAGCTGTCTCCAAGAATCAGGTAGCACTTTGCCAGCCAGGTGCGGTCTATTTCCTGTTCGGAGAGTTCGAAAACCATATTCTCCACTTTCTCGAACCGTCCTCTGTCGTATGCGTCTTTTACAAGCAGGTAAGCTGCCTCGCCACCAACCTCATCCTCAGTGCTTTCCGCAACAAACTTTAGCGGTTCAATGGCTTTATCCGCCTCTCCCATTGCCAGATATGATTTGGCAATGTAGTAGGCTATAAATTGCTTTGTGCTTTCCGGAGAATAGTGGCTCTCCATCAATTCAGACGATCTTTCAATGATTTTGTTGTATTCCTTGGCAAGATACAGCATCTTGACTTCATTCCCAGTACATAAAGTCATTAGCCTTCCATCTCCATTATCCGATGCAAGCGAAAGCAAATGTGAATAAGCCTTTGCAGCACCGCTGTAATCTGCTGTTTGGGAGAGGCTTTCAGCCAGATAATACCAGGATTTGGACGGATTGTAATCCGGATACTCGGCGATGAAAGACTTGAATGCTTCTGCCGCCGCATCATATTTTTCTGCAAGGAATATCTGTTCAGCTGCGTTAAACAGCAGTTTTGCATTATTGTCTCCGGAAGAATCATTCTTCCCCCTGCTGGAAACCCAGTTGAAGAACTCGTCCGGATTACCTTCCTCGTTGCATATATTCTGGTAGGCATTCATGGCCGCTTGGATTTCTTCAGGAGAAAGGTCGCTCTCGGCAGCCTTGCGGTAACATTCCTTGGCCTTTGAACTGCTTCCTTGGTTAGCGTACAGCATTCCAAGCTCCATCAGGGCTCTGCCATAGTATGTGCTGTCTGAAGGATTATCCACAAGGCTTCTGAATACCGTTTCCGCTCCCTTGCTGTCTGAGGACTGGAGCCTTGTCTTTCCAAGTTCAAACAGAAGTTCCGTGTATTGGGCAGCCCCAGAATAATGGTCAGAAGCGTATTTTCCGAGTATCTCCAGCTTTTTCTTTGTGTTTCCCATAAGCCCTTGGCAAATAGCCTCCTGAAGCGGTGCATACAAATTAGAATCGGCAGTTTTCTGGCTCAGCGATGAATACAGTTTTGAGGCTTGGGCAAAGTCCCTCTGCATGAACTTGCAGTCTGCCATCCTCATCTTTGCCTCAAGAGAGTAGCGTCCGTCTGCTCCCGCAAGTTCCAGATATTTAGAGAAGTCCCTGTAGGCATTGCCTAAGTCCTTGAGCCTGAAACGGGCATAGCCGCTGTTGAAATAAGAAACCGGATACTCTCCTGTACCCTTGAAAAGTTTTGCGGCCTGGAGCCTTTCCAGAACATCCAGGGCCTCGCGGTATTTTTCCGTGCGGAAATAACTCTCAGCCAGCCAGAAATCCGAGAGGTTGGATATCCTGATATCGGAGTCCTGATCTGCGGCTTTGTCCAAAAACTCCGCAGCGGCAGAATATCTTCCATCGTTCATGAATTCTATACCCCTGAAAAAGTACGCTTTCTGGAGATTTTTCTTGTCCGGGACAGTAGGGGAAGAAATCTTTTCCAGAGCCGTTATTGCATCCTGGAACCTGTTGTCCTCAAGACATTTGGTGGCAATGTAGCCGAAAGTCTCATCCTGCTTTGCCTGTGAGGACGGATAATTCTCAAGATATTCATACAGGCGGTCAGCCGTACCCCAAAGGTCAAAGCTCAGCTTGGCGTAGTTGAAGAACGCGTCTTCCTTGACCTCAGGGTTGAAATTCATCTGTGCCGCTTTCTTGAAAGCGTCCGCTGCGGATACCTTGTCCTTCTCTTCTATCATGCAGCGTGCCAGGCGGTAAAGGGCGTTTTGGGTGAGGGAATCGTCATCGCCGAACTCTATGCACTTTTGAAATTTGCCGGCAGCCTCCCTCCAGTTTCCCTGCTCGTAAGACAGCATTCCGGAGAAGAAATTGTCCGCCTTGCTTAACTCTTTCTGCTCCGCGTAAATCTTGAAATAATGCTCGGCATCGCTTTTCAGGCCGTATGCGTATGCTGATTCGGAAATGATTCTTGCAAAGTGCGCCTTTTCGGCACCTTCGTATTTGTTTATCTCTGACGCGTTTTCGCAAACATAAAGATAATCCTTGAGCATGAAATGGCAGTCCGCTACCATCAGAGGAACCTTTGGATGGTCTGATTTCAGGAAATAGTTCAGGGCATCTGCAAAGTTCCCTTCCTGGTACTCCGAGTATCCAAGATAGTACTGGGCCTGGCCGTAGAGCTTGCTGCTTTCCGGAATCTCCATAAAGTGATTCTCCGCCTCCACTGTTCTGAAATCCTTCATCAAACACACGCCTTTCTCAAGGAGATAGCGGTCTCTTTCATCTTTGTCTATATCAGACGGTTGAAGTTCTTCCATAAGGCTCAGGGCCCGGCCGTAATCCTCCTTGGCAAAGTAGGAGGACGCTGCGGCAAACCGAACTTTGGGAACAAGCGGAGAAGACGGGAACATGCGTATGTAACTGCCGGCCTGGGATTCTGCCCCCTTCTGTGAAAGCTTGATGGCGCAAAGCAGACGGTAGCCTTCTGCCTCTTCGTAGGCTCTGGAACCAGTGCCGCTTTCCTCCCTGATCTGGTTTGCAGCCTTCTGGAACAGGGTTTGGGCGTTAGGATATATCTTGTTGATATATAGTTGTTTGCCTTCCTTGAGGTTATCCTGCCAACTCTGGGCATAAAGGGAAGAGGTGGCAAAAAAGGCAAGGGCAATTATCGCTGAGAAATATTTAACCATAAATCAAAACAACTTTGTAACTTTGTACAAATCATTTTTTGCTGAGAAAATTATGCCACAAACGAACGCAAAAGGATTCGTTACGTCCAATGCCCTGCCTCTCGTCCAGCTGGAGGGTGTTGACATAGTCAACGACGATAATCTCATACTCTCCGATGTGAGCTTCAAGGTTAGAGGCGGAGACCTCGTATATCTGGTTGGGAAAGTGGGTAGCGGAAAAAGCTCAATCCTCAAGACTCTGGATGCGGAACTTCCTGTAACTAAGGGTAAAGCCAGGGTGGGAGACTATGACCTTAAGACCATCAAAAGCCGACAGATACCGCTCCTCAGGCGCAATCTCGGCGTGGTTTTCCAGGACTTCCAGCTTCTTTCAGACAGGACGGTGGAGGATAACCTGATGTTTGTCCTCAATGCCACAGGCTGGGACAACCTTCAGAAGATGAAAGAAAGATGCAACCATGTCCTGGAGATGGTGGACCTTAAGACAAAGGCCCACAAAATGCCTCACCAGCTCAGTGGGGGAGAGCAGCAGAGAGTGGCAATAGCCCGGGCGTTGCTGAACAATCCGGACATCATTCTTGCAGACGAGCCAACGGGAAACCTGGACGCGGAGACCGCAGACGGCATAATGACACTGATGATGAAAATCCATCACCAGTATAAGCCGGCAATCATAATCGTCACGCACAACCGCACAATCATAGACCGCTATCCTGGCAGGGTTCTGCTATGCAGCGGCGGCAGTGTAAAGGAAGTTACAGAAGAAGTGTCCTCCCGTGGAATCGGAGCGGAAACCACGGAAGACATGCCCGCCTAACACATTAAAAATCAGCATCAGATGGGTTCTCCGGAAAAGATAGGCATAGCGCGTAAAAAGAAAATCGTCTCCTGGTTCAGACAGAACGCAAAAGGAGAGGAGACGGAACTTGTGTACGGCAATCCTTTCGAACTGATCGTGGCGGTAATACTGAGCGCCCAATGCACGGACAAACGCGTGAACATGGTAACGCCTGCCCTTCTAAAGGCCTATCCTACAGCCGAGAAGATGAGCAAGGCAACCAGGGAGGAAATACTCAGGCACATTAAATCCATATCCTACCCCAACAGCAAGGCAGACCATCTTTTGAGGATGAGCCAGATGCTCCTCAGCGATTTCGGAGGCAATGTGCCAAGCGGTATAGATGATCTGATGAAGTTGCCAGGAGTGGGGCGCAAGACGGCTAACGTTGTCAGCTCCGTCTGTTTTAACGAGCCTGTAATTGCCGTGGATACACACGTTTTCAGGGTGGCTCACCGGCTTGGACTCTCAAGCGGAAACACTCCGTACGAAGTGGAGCAGGATCTGGAAAAGCTTATACCTCTGGAAGACAGGGCCAAGTCTCATCACTGGCTCATTCTCCATGGAAGATATGTGTGCAAGGCCCAGAAGCCGGATTGCGGCAACTGTCCGGTAAATGACCTGTGTCCAAAGCTTTTGGAAGGCAGCAAACTTACTCAACGCAGAACAAGGGAAAAATGAAACAGGGTTTCAGCCAAAAGATAAAGGACTTTGCCAATCATCTGCGTCTGGAAAGATCGCTGAGCAAAAACACTATATCTTCCTATTGTTCAGACCTTAAGATCTTTGCTTCCTTTCTGGAGAGCAAGGGCGTCGATACCTTTGAAGAGGTGGAGTCCAAGGATGTGGAGGCGTTCATTTCCGAGAAGTTTCCCCAGTCTTCTCCAAGGAGCCAGAGCCGCATGCTGAGTACCCTAAAGACATTCTACAGGTTTCTGAAAATTGAGGACGGATTCAAGGGGAATCCCATGGAAACCATTGATACGCCAAAGATTACCCGGCGCCTTCCGGATGTTCTTTCCGTGGATGAGGTTGACAAGATACTCAAGACCTGCAACCTTGCAACATACGAAGGCCTAAGAAACCGGGCAATGCTGGAGATGCTCTACAGTTGCGGGCTTAGGGTGAGCGAGCTCATAAACCTCAGGATATCAGACATATTCTTTAAGGAGCAGTTTGTGAGGATAACCGGCAAGGGCAATAAGCAACGTCTTGTGCCGATAGGGGAATTTGCCATCTCGGCAGTACAGAACTATATCCAGTCCCGTTGGGAATGCCTGCAAAAGGCCAAGAATTCAGGTTCTGCCACCCCATCTCTTGGCAAGAGCCGTAACTTCACAAAAATCTCAGTTTCTGAGGATACGCTGTTTTTAAATCGCAGAGGAGGAAAAATGACCAGAGTCATGGTCTTTACAATTGTCAAGAAACAGGCGCTCCTTGCCGGAATCAAGAAAGACGTGCACCCGCACACATTCCGCCATTCCTTTGCAACTCACCTGGTTGAGAACGGGGCAGACCTACGCGCCGTGCAGGATATGCTGGGCCACGAGAGCATCCTCACC
>JAFZMA010000017.1 GCA_017551215.1 Bacteroidales bacterium
AGACAGGCACACCAACGTAACGGAATTTCTGGCAGATGTAGAGAGAGAGAATCTCCTATGGAAAATAAGTTCAGAAGATACTCTGGGAATCCTCGATATCACTCTGACAGGTATGGATCCCCTTTATAAAGGACTCACCTATTCAACATTGCGGAACATCGAAGCATGGAAAGCATCTATATGCGAAGCTGATGCTTATTATCAGCAGGATATCTTTGCCGAGGACAATGTAAAATATCCGTCCCGTCTTCTCCAGCCGGAACACTATGTTATCTGCCTTGGCGCACACCTCATGGTTTACAGGGGCCCGCTAGGCAAGGAAAGAATTATGGAGATGATTGCTACAGGAAACTGTCCGCGAGAGGAGTTTATGAGCAGAGCGAGCGGTATGGTCATCGCCAAACAGCAGGCAAGACGCACGCTGGATATCATCAAGAAATCACTCGGACTTACCTTCGATGATATTATGGCGGACGAATTCCTGAAGTGGAAACTCATTTCCACATCCAATATCTGCGGACTTTCCAAGGCTTACATCCAGAGCAACCCGAATATCCTGGACATAATGACGGATACCGTTCATAATGAGATAATTCCAGATATATCCCTCATTGATGCATTTAAACGCGAAATGTCCTTGAATTTTGGACGTTGGAGAATGCCGGAAGACCCTGAATACGAAAAGGCCAAAGCAATTTCCCGCCAGGCATTCCAGGATCTCCCATACTTCCAATATGAGGACCAGCTGAATAACGGTAGCATACACGTAGGCACCGGAGAAGGATTCGATATCAAGCCTTTAGCCGGTACCTCTTCAGCCAAGTAGCTTTACCACTGCTCCCAATGGACGTTTTCCGGCTTCCATTTGTCCTTCGGATTAGGATTTTCTGCCGGAACTCCTATCGGGATAATGCATAGAGGCACAACTCCAGAAGGAATCCCAAGTGCCTCAGCGATAGGTTTTACCCTTTCTTCTGCCGGATAGCCTGCCGTCCATACGGCTCCAAGACCCAATGCCTTGGCAGCCAGCAGAATATTCTGTGCTGCTGCCGAACAGTCCTCATACCAGAACATATTAGGCATTTCCGTTTCAGGACCATCTGGCTGACCGAAAGGCCTTCTCTTTACCGTTGTCTGCCCGCAAACCACAATCACTGCTCCAGCCTGGGTGAACATGCCACTGCGGGGACCTGCGCCAAATACCTTGGCAATTTTGTCCTTGTCGGTCACAACAACAAAGCGCCACGGTTGCACATTCATTGCGGTAGGAGCGGCCATACCGGCCTTAAGGATAGTTTCCAGATTCTCTTTGGATACAGGCTCGCCCGTGAATTTTCGGATGCTTGTTCTGTTCATTATAACATCCAGAGCCGGATTGGAGTCCTGGGCATAGCAGTTAGCCACAAACAAAAGCGCCAACGCTATCAGAACACTGATCTTTCTAATCGTCTTCATAATATGCTAATTATTTGTACAGGTATCTCTTGATACTCATCTTTGGAGTCTTCTCAAACGGAGTGTCCACTATTTCCACCTTGGCTATCTGGCTGTATTTAGGCAGAGACTGATTTGCAAAGTCTGCAATCTGTTCAGGCAGATTTTCAAGATCCTTAGGATCTGCATCCTCAGCGATTTCAGGATATACAAGGGCGATTAGCCTTCCTCCCCTTTCAACGACAACACTCTCTGAAACAAACGGATTGCAGGACAGGACGGCTTCAATCTCCTCTGGATAGATATTCTGGCCAGAGGCGGTAAGTATCATTGACTTAATGCGTCCGCGGATGAACACGTTGTTGTTCTTGTCTATGATTCCCAGGTCTCCGGTACGGAACCAGCCGTCTTCGGTGAACGCCATGGCATTGGCTTCCGGATTCTTGTAGTAACCTATTGTGATATTTGCTCCGCGAGCCTGAATCTCTCCAGGAATATGCTGAGGGTCATCGGAATCAATTCTGAGTTCATGGACCGGTATGCCGCAGGAACCAGGAACAAACTTAGTCCACCACACGTAAGCAAGCAGAGGACAGGCCTCTGTCATTCCGTAACCTACCGTAAACGGAAGACGTATCTTCTTCAGGCACTTTTCAACTTCTGACTTGAGAGGAGCACCGCCCATTATGAAGCAGCCTACATTACCTCCGAAAGAATCCATCAGCTTGTTGCGCACTTTCCTGTATATCAGGTTTTTGACAAATGGAATAGCCAACGGTATCTTCAATTTTGCAAGTGCAGGCTTAATGGATCCCGTATAAATCTTCTCCATTACCAATGGAACTGTAATCACCATATAAGGCTTGACTTCCTTCATGGCTGCAAGAAGAGTTGTAGGCGATGGAGCCTTGCCCAGGAAATAAACGGTAACGCCATCAACATTAGGATGTAAAAACTCAATGGCAAGCCCATACATGTGTGCCAGAGGCAGCATAGAAACCATTGTCTGGCCAGGGGTATTCGGGAAATGCTCATTGGAAAACTCGTCTATATCGCTCATCGCCCCGTATGTGAGCATCACGCCTTTAGGATCGCCTGAAGTTCCTGATGTATAGTTGATTATGGCAAGGTCCGAAAAATTGTCAGAAGGATAATGAACATTTTCCGGCTTAAACCCGTCAGGATACTTCTCGTTCATAAACTCATCTTTCTGCTCCCAGGCCGCAGTAACTGACTCATCGCAGGACCATAAAACAGAAAGATCCCCAACGTTGATTGCCGCTTTGAGCATAGGCATTGACTGGGGATCTAACTTGCTCCAGATATCTGTATC
>JAFZMA010000175.1 GCA_017551215.1 Bacteroidales bacterium
GATGGTCTTCATGGGTGATGCCCGTAACAACGTGGCAAACTCCCTGATGGTGGTTTCCGCCAAGCTGGGAATCAACTTTGTGGCTTGCGGGCCAAAGGCCAACATGCCGGCAAAGGAACTGGTGGACACCTGCAAGAAGATTGCAAAGGAGAACGGCTGCACCATTACGCTCACCGATGACGTTAAGAAGGGAACCAAGAACGCAGATGTAATCTACACAGACATCTGGGTATCAATGGGTGAGCCTGCAGAGCTCTGGGAGAAGAGAATCAAGCTCCTGAAGCCTTATCAGGTGAACGATGCCGTTATGAAGAACGCAAATCCTAACGCCATCTTCATGCACTGCCTGCCTTCTTTCCACGACCTGGAGACAACTATCGGAAAGGAAATTTACGAGAAGTTCGGCCTTAAGGAAATGGAAGTTACGGACAAGGTCTTCCGCAGCAAGCAGTCCAAGGTGTTCGACGAGGCCGAGAACCGTATGCACACCATCAAGGCCGTGATGTACGCAACCCTCAAGTAAGACTATCGAGGCATTGATTTCAAGACTCCCACTCCTTAAACGGAATGGGAGTTTGGTTTTCTTTTTTTGAAAGTTTATGGCAAAACGATTGGTAATAGCGCTGGGAGGAAATGCCCTTGGAAATACGCCTGAGGAGCAATTGAGGCTGGTGGAATCTACTGCCTCAGCGATAGTGGACCTGGAGGAGGACGGATACGATGTGGTAGTTGGCCACGGCAACGGCCCTCAGGTGGGAATGGTGAACCTGGCACTGGAGTTCTCCGCAACACACGGAGGCAAGACTCCGCTGATGCCGTTCCCGGAGTGCGGGGCGATGACCCAGGGCTACATAGGATATCACCTCCAGCAGGCAATCCAGAGGGAGCACGGACGAAGGCACATGCCGAGGCCTTGCGCTGCAGTGCTTACGCAAGTGGTTGTAGACGAGAACGATCCAGCGTTCCAGAACCCTACAAAGCCGATAGGTTCCTTCTATGGAAAGAACGAGGCTGAGGCCATTGCACGCAAGACGGGGTATACGTTTGTAGAAGATGCCGGCAGGGGATGGCGCCGCGTGGTTCCTTCTCCAAAGCCTGTCAAGATTGTTGAACTTCCTGTGGTAAGGCGTCTTCTGGATGCCCACACCACGGTCATTACCGTTGGCGGCGGCGGTATTCCTGTAGTGCAGAAGGGATGGGACGATTTCCGCGGAGTTGCAGCGGTGATAGACAAGGACCGCGCCTGCGCAAAGCTGGCCATTGACCTCAAGGCAGATATGCTGGTAATACTGACCGCAGTGGAGAAAGTATCCATCAACTACAATCAGCCGAACCAGTACGATCTGGACTCCATTTCCGTTGAAGAGGCAAGGCAGTTCATGGCCGAGGGACAGTTTGCCCCGGGCAGCATGCTTCCAAAGGTAGAATCTTGCGTGAACTTCCTTGAAAAGAGGCCTTCCGGAATGGCCCTGATCACTTCCCTGGAGAAAGCCCGCGAGGCTCTCTGGGGCAAGACCGGAACGATTATCGTCTCCAAGAAAAGATAATAGTATCAATTGATTCAACTATATGGCAACAAAATCCAAAACAAAACCAGCTGCCAAGAAAGCGCAGCCAAAGGCAAAAATAACGGCCGTTAGCAAACGCTATATGGCTATGGAAGAAAAGTACGGAGCACACAACTACCATCCGCTTCCTGTTGTCCTTGAAAGAGGAAAGGGAATCTATGTATGGGATGTTGAGGGCAACAAGTACTTCGACTTCCTTTCATCTTATTCCGCAGTGAACCAGGGCCATTGCCATCCTAAGATCGTGAAGGCCCTCAAGGAGCAGGCAGACAAGCTTTGCCTCACCTCCAGAGCGTTCTACAACAACTGCCTGTGCGAGTACGAGAAGTTCATGCACGGCTATTTTGGATACGACAAGGTTCTGCCGATGAACACCGGCGCAGAAGGCGTTGAGACAGCCCTTAAGCTGGCCCGCCGCTGGGGAGCCGTCAAGAAGGGCATTCCTAACGACAAGATCAAGATCATCTGCTGCAGCGGAAACTTCCATGGACGTACCGTTACCATTATCACCATGAGCGACGATCCTTCCTCTTACGCTCAGTACGGTCCTCTGACCCCTGGTTTCATCCGCATCCCTTACAACGATCCTAAGGCTCTTGAAAAAGCCCTCAACAAGTACGGCAAAGAGGTTTGCGCATTCATTGCTGAGCCAATCCAGGGAGAGGCAGGAGTATTTGTTCCGGATGACGGCTACCTGAAGAAGTGCTTCGACCTTTGCCACAAGCACAATGTGCTCTTTATCGCCGATGAGGTTCAGACAGGTATCGCCCGTACCGGCAAGATGCTCTGCAGCATGCACGACGGCATCCGTCCGGACATCGTAATCTTGGGCAAGGCCCTCGGAGGCGGCGTGCTGCCTGTATCCGCATGTCTTGCAGACGATGAGGTCATGCTCAACGTAAAGCCTGGCGAGCATGGCTCAACCTTCGGAGGATTCCCTCTGGCAGCAAAGGTTGCAATTGCAGCCCTGACCGTAATCAAGGAGGAGAAGCTCACGGAGAACGCAGAGAAGATGGGGCGCATCTTCCGCGATGAGATCAACAAGATCCACTCTCCTTTCATCGTACAGGTAAGAGGCCGTGGCCTGCTGAACGCCATTGTCACCAAGCCTATCGGCACCAAGACTGCTTGGGACATTTGCCTTAAGCTCCGCGATAACGGCCTGCTGGCAAAGCCAACCCACGACCATATCATCCGCTTTGCTCCGCCATTGTGCATCAACGAGGCCGAGATAAAGAAGGCCGTGGCCATCATCAAGAAGACCTTTGAGGAAATGGCCTAGCCGCCACCGCCAAAAAATTGTTAAGGAACGCTCTCGGAAACGTGGGCGTTCCTTTCTTTGTGGGGCGTTTTGCACAGGTTTTCCACATGAATCTTTTGCAGAATTGAAAACTATGATTATCTTTGCAACCCGCCAAAAACGGCGGAAATAACATAAAATAAAGATTAACAGTATTTTAAATGCCAACAATCCAACAATTGGTAAGGAACGGACGCAAGAGAATTGTGACTAAGTCCAAGTCTCGTGCTCTGGATTCCAGCCCTCAGAAGCGTGGAGTTTGTGTACGTGTTTACACAACA
>JAFZMA010000176.1 GCA_017551215.1 Bacteroidales bacterium
ATTGGCGCCTCGGCTCCCACAGAACCTCCGAATCCGATTGTTATGGCACTGGTAAGTATGGAAGACCAGGTATTGTGAGGCTTGATTTTGGAATCGTATCTGGAAATGGCAAGCAGAACCTTTGTCACGCCATGGGAGATGTTGTCCCTGACAACGTAACGCACAATCAGGTAGGCTATCAGCATTCCTACTCCCGGATACACGAGATAAAGCCAGCTCTGAGCCGGGGTCTTGAACCAGCCCACAAGAACCCACTGGACAAGGTGTATGGCCCTGAGCATCAGCACTGCCGCCAAGCCGCTTCCAAGTCCCACTATAAAAGCAAGGAGGAGGACCTCCCGGGTCTCGGGCATCCTCTCCAGCCATCCTCTTACTGAGTGTGATATTCGTTTGAAAATATTGGGGCGGCTACTCGGTTTCATCGTCAGAGTCCGACATGTTCTCCGTATTGTCATCCGGGAAGGTCTCGCCCTCGGTAGGTATATCGTCAGATGCGTCTGCATCCGGGAATAGACTCTTCTGGGCATCCTCAGCCTTGTCTATGGTAACAACCATCTTTATAAGGTATACGGAATCCTCGGTTTCAAGGGTGATTGCATAGAAAGAATCTCCCACAGGAGGATCTACCTTAAAGAGATCTCCCATATAGTCCGAATAGCCTTTAGGATATTTTTCCTTGAAAGCTGCAGCAACGTCTTCCTTCATCTTGGAATAGCTTACCACCAGCCTTCTCTTTCCCTGCATGGATGCCGGAACGCCCACATTCTTAGGCTTTTCTGTAGTCATCACAACAGGAGAGCCGGTCTGCTTTGCAACAGTGTTCGGCTTTATTTTGATCTTGTCCAGATTAGACTCAGGCTGAACGACCTTCTTTACCGGAGCTTTGGCAACGACCTTCTTTTCCGGAGCCTTGGCTACAACTTTCTTAGCTGGAGCTTTTGCTACAACCTTTTTGGCAGGAGCCTTTGGAGCTACCTTCTTGACTGGTGCCTTTGATACTACCTTCTTGGCCGGAGCTTTGGCTACAACCTTTTTAGCAGGAGCCTTTGGAGCTACCTTCTTAGCCGGAGCTTTTACTGCGGCTTTCTTGGCCGGAGCCTTTGCAACAACCTTTTTAGCTGGAGCCTTTACAGCGGCTTTCTTGGCCGGAGCCTTTGCAACAACCTTCTTGGCTGGAGCCTTTGGAGCAACCTTCTTGGCTGGAGCCTTAACAGCGGCTTTCTTGGCCGGGGTTTTTACGGCAGCCTTTTTTGCAGTAGCCTTTGGGGCAACTTTTTTCTGAGTCTTCTTAACAGTAGTCACTTTCAAAAGTTTAAAATTAGGTCGTGAATGATTTTGTCTTGCAATTATAAGGTATTTTTTTCAATCGCAAAACATTTTGACCTATTTCTTGAAAAAATAGGATTTCTGCTCCTTCTGGCGCGCGATATCCTTCTCTACAAACAAAGGTTTCAGGGTGTTAGGGTCCATTCCCGTGTAGAACATCACTGAACTGCGGGTCATTGGCGTGGGAGTAAAGCTCTGGACCTGCTCCGTAAAAACTCCCTTCAGGGCCTTGTTGGAAGCCAGGGCTTTCATGTCAGATAGCCGGCATCCCGGATGGGATGAGATGAAATACGGAACAATCTGCTGGTTCAGGCCCTTTCTTGAACAAATCTTGTCGAACTCTTTCTTCATTGCCACAAACAGGGAGAAAGACGGCTTGTTCATAAGGTTGAGAATATGGTCTTCCGTATGTTCCGGAGCAACCTTGAATCTTCCACTTATATGTCTGGTTATCAGCTCAGTGAAATATATTCTGGAATCCTCGTCAAGGAATCCCCCATCGCCGAGCAAAAGGTCATAGCGCACCCCGCTTCCGATGTAGGAATGCCTTATTCCCTTGATAGAATCTATGTGGCGGTAAAGGCTGGTCAGCTCCTTGTGGGAATGATCGAGATTAGGGCACATCTTAGGGAAGAGGCAGGATTTTCTCCGGCATTTGGCACATAGGGCCTTGTCTTTTCCACCCATCCGGTACATGTTTGCGGAAGGTGCGCCCACATCAGAGATATTTCCGGCAAATCCGGGGATGGTTTTAAGCTGCTCTATCTCAGCGATAATGGATTCTTTGCTGCGGCTCTGGATGAACTTCCCCTGGTGGGCCGCGATAGTGCAGAAACTGCAACCTCCGAAGCACCCCCTGTGGATGGTAACGGAGTTCTTTATCATCTCGTAGGCCGGGATAGTCTTGCCCTTGTACCTTGGATGAGGCAGCATGGTGTAAGGGAGGTCATAAACTGCATCCAGCTCATCCGTCTCCATTGGTGGAAACGGCTCGTTCACATACACATAGCCGTTGTTGCATGGCTCCACAATCCGCTTGGGATGAAGCAGATTGGCCTGAAGCTCCACCTGGTTGAAACTCTCCACAAAAGCCTTGCGGTCCTGGCTGCACTTCTCAAAGGAAGGGAGGATAACTGTCTGTCCGTCATCCTTTGGAGCCTCGGTGCTGAAATAGGCCGTCTGATTCAACTCCCTCAGCGTCCTGCGCTCGGGATTCCCATCGAAATATCTGGCTATCTGGATATTGCCTCTTTCCCCCATGCCGTATGTCAGAAAGTCCGCACCGCTGGAAACCAGAACGGAAGGCATGAGACAGTTTTTCCAGTAATCGTAATGGGTCACCCTCCTCAGCGATGCCTCGATTCCCCCGATAACCACAGGGATATCCGGATATAACTGCTTGAGTATCTTTGTATAGACGGTTACGGCATAGTCCGGTCTGAAACCGGCTGCTCCCCCCGGAGTATATGCATCGTTGCTTCTTAGGCGCTTGAAGGCAGTATAATGATTGACCATGGAATCCATGGCTCCGGCGGAAACGCCGAAGAAAAGACGTGGGGTGCCAAGTTTCTTAAAGTCCCTCAGATCATCCCTCCAGTTAGGCTGCGGCACCACGGCAACCTTATAGCCCTCTCTCTCCAGCACTCTGGCTATCACCGCAGTACCGAAAGACGGATGGTCCACGTACGCGTCTCCGGAGAAGAGGATTATGTCTGCCTGTTCCCACCCCAGGCGGCGCATCTCGTCTCTGGTTGTGGGAAGAAAAGCCATATTTCTATCTGAAGAATGATGCATCTACATTCTTTCAGGAAGACGGATTCCGAGGATATCCATTCCCTTTACCAGAGTCTTGGCCACGGCAGAGGCAATTGCCTGCCTCTG
>JAFZMA010000177.1 GCA_017551215.1 Bacteroidales bacterium
ACGATTTACAACAACCAACTAAACAAATCTAGAGTACTTCTCCATTATGGAGCGAACCCCAATCACACCAATAAATCATTTGAAACTCCACTTATCATAGCGACAAAACTAAAAAACTACGATGCACTAATATTGCTTTGTGAATTCGGAGCTGATCCAAATTATGCTCCAGGAGGATGTGATAAAAGTGTCTATAGATGGGCAGCGAATGATTTGCCTGCTTTAATAATCCTTGTCAGAGGGGGACTTGATATATCCAACAAAGAAGTGTTTAACACACTAATTAAAAACGCGGAGAATATAGATGTTATCTCATTGCTGTCCACTAAAAACTGTGGACAGCAATGGGTGAATATATCTACCCAAAAAAGAATCCAATCTCGGATTAACACCAATTAGAATAGATTCAAACCGTGAAGACTTTATGTTAGCGTATCCCAGAAAGTTTTATTATTATTATTATAAAAGTTTTGTGCCAGATTTAAAAAACAATCCATTAATTTTTACTCCAACTAACTTGAAATGAAGAAGTTTCTTTTATATTTAATCATAACAGTTGTAGTATCTTGTTCTATCATTTACAAACAGCATACTGCTATTCCGCAAGTTTTTTCTAGTGATAAAGGACATATTGTTTTATATGACAGTACATTTACAATTACTTTATTTAAATTCAATAATAGTGACTATTTAACAGGCAACCCCAATTATGTAATCACCACAGGACTAGGAGTTTGGAGGTATTTGAGCAACAAAAAAATAGTATTCTTCTGCAAAGATCTATATCAAGACCTTAGAAATTCATATACTAAAGATCCATATTATTCAGATTTAGATTTAAATCTCGTATATAACCTAGAGGGAAGCAAAACCTTAATTGGTACACATATAGCTGAATTAAAAAATGATAGTACATTATTTATACCATCACTCTCACTTCTTCTAATAAGGGTCAAGCAAAAGTATAAGTAAAGTATGTTGTAGCTGTACTACTGACACATATTTATATAGGTGCCTAAGGTGTTTATTGATGCACAGGGCGGAGAAGGTCTGCAACGGTTTTGACAGGGTTGAATGTAGATATAGGGACTTCCACAAATACTGTGTGCCAGCGGCTCATTGAGCCGTTCCACAAACCGGGGAGTTCCGTATATTTTGCCTTGCGGCCGGCAAAAGTCTTTTCCACTCTTAAGCCAGTTGTTGGATCTGTAAACTGTTGAAGGTCAAATTTGTTGCCGTTTTTGTCCTTGATGCAGCAGACAATATCCACTGGGTTGAAATGGGTTGAGTTCTTCATCAGGGACTTGTCTTCTATCTGGACACTTTCCAGAATCTGGAGAGATGTGCTTCCGTCCTTTTCTCTGCAGACAAAAGGTCCACCGCCAGGCTCCCCCTCGTTTTTCACCATTCCACAGACTCTTATCGGACGGTCGAGTTTATCGCCGATGGTATTTTTTATCTGTATTGCCATTCCAAGGAGAATCTTCTTCCATTTGACAGTATCGCTGAGGAAAGGTTCCTTTACGACGTTGTCTATGTTCTTGATGAAGATGAAATCCTCAGCGCAGAGATTGAGGTTTTTAAGGAGGGCACCGTGCCCTGCAGGGCGGGTTAGAATTGTGCCGTCTTCCTTGAGGAATGGATGTCCGTTTTCATCGTAGGCGGTAACGTCTGTGGCGTGGTCCTGGGTTGTGAAAACAGCCTCGTAAGTGCAGTTGTATCTGTTCTCGTAACCGGCTTTACATCTTTCAAACAGGTTTCTAAAATCATCCAGATGTTCCTCAGAAACAGTGAAATGCAGTTTTACATTTCCCTTCTTGTCCTTGGCATATAGAGCACCCTCAACCAGATGCTCTTCAAGAGGAGTCCGGGTGAACATCTCATAATGGTGGAAGGGAAGAAGCCCCTTTGGAGTTGAAGCCAGGATGTCTCTGTCTATTGAAAAATCTATCGGAGTCTTGGCCTTAAGCTCTTCCCTTAGGCGGTCTGCCTCAAGGCCTTCCTCGTACAAAGGCTTGAACATCCTGGTAGCCGCACCGCTGGCCGGAGTGAACTTGCATAGAGTTCCTTCAAAGGACTCGGCGATCTCTAGATATCTTGCCTCTTCTTCTGGAATGAGTTTAAGGATGGTTCCGTCAGAGATGCTTGCGGCTTTTTCAATAATCAAACTCATGGCGATAGATATATTCTTTTCTCAGTTTTTCAAAAGCATTTGGACTCTCTCTCAAGGCTTTATCCAGCTCAGCGATGGGGAAAAACTCCATCAGCTGCTCATTCAGATTGGCATTGAGTTTCAAGTGATGCCTCTCGTCCTTTGTTCTACAGGTATAGTCTTTCAGGGCATAGATTTTTGCAAAATCTGCAAAGGCTCTTACAACCGCATCCGTGGCATTTTGTTTTCCTTCAACTGAATATCCTGCAATATGTGGCGTGGCAAGTGAAGCCCTATCCAGCATCTTTCTTGAAATTTTTGGCTCGTTGTTCCATACATCGCAGAGGAAAAGCCCTATTCTGTCTGAATTGAGGAGAGATGAGTCATCTACAACTGTACCTCTTGAGGCGTTAACCAGGTGGGCTCCCTTTTTCATCAGGGAAAAGAAGCGTTTGCCTGCAAGTCCCCTTGTAGTATAGTCCAGCGGTGTGTGCAGTGTTACAATATCTGAGTTTGCAAGCACTTCCTCCAGAGGATAATATTCTATAGGGGTAAACTCCTCACCTCTTGAGAGCCTTTCCGTCTGAAGCGCTTCTTTGGGAGGGTCATTCCTCATTACCCTGAATCCCAGAGCTATGCAAAGCCGGGCCACCTTTTCTCCCACGTTTCCTGCACCGATTATTCCTATAGTTATTCTAGTCCTCTCAGAGCGTTTTTCCGGAAGAAGGCCTGCAAAGGACAGGGCTGTGACAAAATACTGCATTACAGCGGAACTGTTGCATCCCGGTGCATTACTTACGCATATTGAATGCGCAGCGCAGTATTCCTCGTCTATATGGTCTTTGCCAATGGTTGCAGAGGCTATGAACCTTACGTTATTGCCTTCCAGGAGTTCTTTTCCGCAAGCGGTTCTGGTTCTGACGAACAGGCAGACTTCATCATTTCTGGCTTTCTTGAGGGCATCAGGGAATGAATCTCCCGCTGTGTAAACCACATCCGCATACGGTTCCAGGACTCCTTTTATAAAGGGTATGGCATTATCTACAATAGCAATCATCTCAAAACCAGATTTTTGACAAAGGTTCCGCCAAGATTCCTGTTAAGAAGGAAGATAATCTGGCTTTTCCTCCTAAGCAGCATTGTGCGGACAATGGAAGAGGAAATGTTCACGTACAGGGTTCCGTCCTTAAAAAAGCGGGAAGATGTAGCGCTCACTATGTTTTTGTCCATAGACTCGTCCCAGCAGCGAACCACGCGGGCTCCCAGAATCCCCTGACTGCGCTCAAGGTCATTCATGTATTCACGGAGCAAATCTCCCACAAGTCTGCTGCTCTGCCTTTTCATATCTCGGAAACTTTTCCTTCTGAAACCTCGAAATTCCGGCTGCTTCCTCCAACCTTTTCTACAAGGGCATCCATCCTCACCTTATTGCTGTCCGTTATGAATATCTGGCCGAAATCCTCTCCGGAAACCATCTGAAGCAGGTTTTCAACCCTGTCCATATCCAGTTTGTCGAACACATCGTCCAGAAGGAGGATTGGCCTGCGTCCGTCTTTTTTCATTATGCCGAACTGGGCCATCTTGAGCGCAATCTGGAAACATTTCTGCTGTCCCTGGCTGGCACACCGCTTGAGCAGATGATAGCCTTCGTCAGAAATTTCCATCTCAAAAGCAATGTCATCGCGGTGAACACCTCCTACAGTGAACCCCATCATCCTGTCCCTTTCAAAATTCCTCTTCAGAATCTCCTCGAGAGTATGTTTCTGGAGTTCAGACTGATATGTGATGCGGACCTTTTCCTTGCCTCCACTTAGGTCTGAATAATGTTTCTGCACGCTCTCCTGAAGCAGAGAGCAGAGCCCCTGTCTGGCATTGAAGATATATCTGGCGTTATCGCAGAGCTGGCTGTCTACTACCTCCAGAAGTTCAACGGACATGCTTTCATCCTTAAGCAGGCGGTTTCTCTGGCTCAGAATCTTGTTGTATCGCTGAGTTTTCTCAAGATACTGGCGGTCTATCTGGCTAAGGAGGGCATTTAGGAACCTTCTCCTTTCCTCTGCAGAGAGGTTTATCAGATTTGAGTCTGAAGGAGAAACCATAACCACAGGCAGAAGGCCTATATGGTCCGAAAGGCGCTTGTAAGCCTTGTCGTTGCATTTCAGGACCTTTCCCTCCCTGTCTCCGCCGTATACCGCAAGGCCTATCTTGCTGACTGAACCGTCATCCATTGAATAGTATCCTGCAAGGGCTGCGGCTTCTTTACCGTGGCGCACGGAAAAAACATCCTGGAAATTGAAGAAACTCTTGGCCATGGACAGGCTGTAGACGGCATCCAGAAGGTTTGTCTTGCCGCTCCCGTTGCTTCCTGAAATACAGTTGAGTCTAGGCGAAAAATTCAGATCAGCCTCAGCGATGTTCTTGAAATCGGTTATGAGAATCCTGCTTAAAAACATATCGTTTAAAACTATTGCAAAATTAGAATATTTATCCGTAAATTTGCACTTCGCAAAAAATCTTAACAAAAATGGCTAAAAACTACAAAGAAAGCTCTGAGCCTAAGGCCAATGTTGCCGAGGCCCTGTCAAAGACAGAAATGTTCTTCGAGAAAAACAAGAAGACCATCGGATATGTGGTGGGAGGATTGATCGTTCTGGCAGCCCTCATTTTCGTTTACCGCAATTACATTGTGCTTCCAAAACAGAAGGAAGCCGTTAACCAATTATATGTTGCAGAGCGCTATTTCAAGGCGGATTCATTCAACCTTGCGCTCAACGGAGACGGCAACGCGCTTGGTCTGAGACAGATCATAGACAAGTACGGAAGCAAGGCCGGAATGGCCGCTTACTTTGATGCCGGCGTCTGCTGCCTGCGTCTGGGTGAGAATGACGAGGCTATACAGTATCTTAAGAAGTTCTCCAGCAAGGACAAGATAATGATGGCAAAGGCAAAGTGCTGCATCGGCGACGCACTTGTTAATAAAGACGATATCAAAGGCGCCCTTCCTTATTTTGAGGAGGCTGCTGAAATCAGCGACAACATCTTCAGCGCCGGTTATCTGCTCAAGGCTGGAATCTGTCTGGAGGAACTCGGCGATTACGGAAAGGCCCTTGCTGCCTACAACAAGATCAAGAACGTGTACGCACAGTCTCCTGAAGGACAGGAAATAGACAAGTACATTTCCAGAGTAGAAGCTTTAGGCGCCAAATAATCAGCACTATGGGAAGAGCGTTTGAATTCAGGAAAGAGAGGAAATTCAAGAGATGGGGCAACATGGCCCGTGTCTTCACCCGCCTCGGAAAAGAAATCACAATCGCGGCAAAGAACGGTGGTCCGGATCCGGACTACAACCCTACCCTGAGAACCATTATCCAGACGGCAAAGAGCGAGAACATGCCTAAGGAGAATATAGACAGGGCCATCAAGAGAGCCGTGGAAAAAGACCAGAGCGATTTCCAGGAAATAGTTTACGAGGGATACGGCCCTGGCGGAATCGCCTATCTGATTGAGACTGCAACGGATAACCACACACGTACTGTAGCCAATATCCGCAGTTACTTCAACAAGTACAACGGCACACTCGGGACCAGTGGAAGCGTGGAATTCATGTTCGAGCACAAATGCGTGTTCAAGATCAAGAGCGAGAAGGCTCCTATAGATCTGGACGAGCTTGAGTTAGAGCTCATAGATTATGGTGCTGACGAGGTCTTTGAAGAAGAGGACGAGGACGGAAACAAGACAGTAGTCATCTACGGGGCCTACAAATCCTTTGGAGATATCCAGAAATACATAGAGGATAAAGGTTATACGATATTGAGCGGAGGGTTTGAGAGGATACCTACCGTAGACCTGAAGAAACTCCCTGAGGAGCAGCGTCTGGAAAACGAGAAACTTATAGAAAGGATAGAGAATGACGACGATGTCCAGAATGTTTACCACACTCTAGACCTGTCAGACTCTCAATAAGGGAATATAGCCCCCGAGAAAGCCCCAAGCGGGCTTTTTCAGTTTATTGGAATACTTTGAAGAATATTAAACTATAAAAATTACAAATTATGGAATTAACTCATATAGAACATCTTGGGATTGCCGTTAAATCCTTGGAAGAGGCTATCCCTTATTATGAAGAAATGCTTGGTCTCAAGTGCTACGCAATTGAGGAAGTAAAGGACCAGAAGGTAAAGACAGCCTTCTTCAAAATCGGCCAGACTAAGATCGAGCTTCTGGAGAGCACAGATCCTGAGGGTACAATTGCCAAGTTCATCGAAAAGAGAGGCGAGGGAATCCACCACATGGCTTTCTCCACCCCTTCTGTGCAGACCTGCCTGGACGAGCTTGAGGCTAAGGGCGTAAGGCTGATTGACAAGGCTCCAAGAAAGGGTGCCGAGGGACTTAACATAGCATTCCTTCATCCAAAATCAACCCATGGTGTTCTCACCGAGATCTGCGAGGATCCTAACAAGAAATAATCAAACAAAT
>JAFZMA010000178.1 GCA_017551215.1 Bacteroidales bacterium
AGAGTGTAGAACCAGCCTCTTGTCTGGTCTACTCCCTCAGCGATGAAATCGGCTGTCTGCCCGAATTCCGGAGTACCAAGAGCCTTGAGCCATTCCTGTGCGTACGGCATGGCGCCGGAATCGAACCACACGTCTATAAGGTCGCTCTCCCTGTACATAGGCTTTCCGCTTGGGCTTACCAGGACAATCTTGTCTATGTAAGGCTTGTGGACATCTATCCTATTGTAATTCTCATCGCTGAAGTCTCCAGGAATAAATCCTTTGTCTTTCAAAGGATTGGAAGGCATTATTCCAGCGGCTACGCTCTTTTCTGCCTCTTCATACAGCTCGGATACGCTGCCTATGCACTTTTCCTCTTTCTTGTCTTCCGTCCTCCAGATAGGAAGCGGTGTTCCCCAGAATCTGCTTCTGGAAAGGTTCCAGTCCTGAAGATTCTCCAGCCATTTGCCGAATCGTCCAGTTCCGGTGCTCTCAGGCTTCCAGTTGATCTGCTTGTTGAGCTCTATCATCTCGTCCCTTACGGCAGTTGCCTTGATGAACCAGCTGTCCAATGGATAGTAGAGGACAGGCTTGTCCGTCCTCCAGCAATGAGGGTAAGAGTGTACGTGCTTTTCTATCCTGAACGCCTTGCCCTCCATCTTCATTTGAACGCATATATCAACGTCAAGAGTCTCTGCATCAGGGGCGAGCGACGCGTCATACGCGTTTTTCACATATCTTCCTGCAAATTTCAGGTACTCGTCCTTTACACGTGTTTTCACGAATACTTCATCCAGATCCTCAACATTGAAGAACTTTCCGGTACGGTCCACCATCGGGCGCCAAACACCCTCCTTGTCCTTTAGGGTAAACGGAGCTATGTTGTTTTGTTTGCCCACGCGGTCATCGTCTGCACCGAATGTAGGGGCAATGTGAACTATTCCTGTTCCTTCTTCCGTAGAAACGAAATCTCCGCAGATCACTCTCATTGTATTCTCTTCCGGAAGTATCCAAGGCAGCAGCTGGCAATAGTTTATGCCCTCAAGATCGCGGCCCTTGAAGCTGTCCAGAACCTTGTAAGGAACCAGCTTGTCTCCAGGTTTATAATCGCTGAGGGAAATAGAGGCAGCCTTTGGATTGAAGTTGGCTCCCAGCAGTTCCTTTGCAACAATGTAAACAGCTGGCTTTCCGCTATATGGGTTGAAAGAAGCCACCCTCGCATATTCTATGTTCGGGCCTACGCAGAGCGCCACGTTGGAAGGAAGTGTCCATGGAGTTGTGGTCCATGCAATGAAGAACAGCTCCCCCTCTTCCATCTGTGCATCCTCCGCCATTGTTCCGTCCGGTTTTACTCCCTTGAACAGGAAAGCGCTCTTGCTATCCTTCTTTACCTGGAACTGGACTGTGGCCGTTGTATCTTTAACATCGCGGTAGCAGCCAGGCTGGTTTAGCTCGTGGGAACTGAGGCCTGTGCCGGCAGCCGGAGAGTATGGCTGAATTGTGTATCCCTTATAGAGCAACCCTTTGTTGTACAGGTCCTTAAGCAAGTACCATAGAGTTTCTATGTAACGGTTGTCGTAGGTGATGTACGGATTTTCCATATCTACCCAGTAGCCTATCTTCTCCGTAAGGTCCACCCACTCTGCAGTATACTTCATAACCTCCTTGCGGCAGGCCATGTTGTATTCTTCTACAGTAATCTTCTTACCGATATCCTCCTTAGTTATTCCCAGCATCTTCTCCACACCAAGCTCTACAGGAAGCCCGTGCGTATCCCAACCGGCCTTACGCGGCACATAGAATCCGCGCTGAGTCTTGTAACGGCAATAGGCGTCTTTAATGCTCCTAGCCATAACGTGGTGGATACCAGGCTTTCCGTTTGCGGAAGGCGGACCCTCAAAGAATACGAACCCTGGAGCGCCCTCCCTGGCCCGGGTCACCTTCTCAAAACACTTCTCTTCCTTCCATTTCTTGAGAATATCCCGTCCGATTTCTACCGGATCGAATTTCTTGTACTCTGCAAAACCCATATTCAAATATGCACTCTATTTAATTAAGGCCACAAATTTAAGAATCTGTTTTCAAAAATCCCTAAGAATCTTTCATGCAAATTGAATATATTTGCACTACACTCACGATAACACCT
The DNA here is from genome assembly GCA_017551215.1 of Bacteroidales bacterium. The sequence goes on from JAFZMA010000178.1 coordinate 2,126, forward strand.
GTTGCACCATGAATATTATTGACATTGCATTAATCGTTGTAGCTATAGTAGCTTTGATCTGGGGAGCCGTTAAAGGCTTCATAGCCCAGCTGGTATCTATTCTGGCAGTATTCATCGGAATTTGGGGAGCATCCAAGTTCACACCTTATCTTACAGGAGTGGTCTTGGGATGGCTGCCGGAAGGGAACTCGGAAGCTGTTGTCAAGGCTGTGGTATTCATTGTCCTTGTCATCATCATTATCATTATATGTCATCTGATTGGCAAGGCGATAGAAAAAGTGGCAGGTTTGACCGTCCTTGGAGGCGTGAACAGGCTCTTTGGAGCAATTTTCTGCCTTCTGAAGATAGCTTTGCTGCTGGTTGCCGTGGCCTCTTTGACAAAAAGCGCGCTTGAATCCATGCAAATAGCTCAACCGGAGTATCTTACGCAGAGCAAGGCCTACATTTTCCTGAACGATATTGCAGAGCAGATTCTTCCGTTTGTCAAGAACATGTTCAGCAAAATGACCGCATAAGGTCCGATTTCTTAAAATTTCTTCTCACTTTTTGTACAATCGCAGGATTGTACTGCGTAAATTTTACCGGATGGTTTTGAAAACCCTCCGGTGCCACCCCATCTTTGCATCGTTGAAAAATCAAGGCGATGAAAAGAAAAGGAGTGCGCAAAACCGATGAGAGTCTGGAGGGGTTTGTCAAGGACCTTTCCTCCTGTCCGGAATGGGCGGCAGTAAGGATAAGCCGCCGAGCCATGATTCTTTACATTTTTTCCATCGTACTTGGTTTTCTTCTGTGCCTAGGCACATTGAGTGTGTTGTTATCATAATATCCACGGGTGCCGGACTTTTCTACAATTCGGACAAATGGGCTTTTTTTCCGGCACCCTTCTTTTGAAAGATGAGGAAGAAGATACATATAAGGCAAAA
>JAFZMA010000179.1 GCA_017551215.1 Bacteroidales bacterium
AACGAATACGCCTACCGTAATAAGTATGTAATCCAGAATCAGTTTCTTGGCGGAAACTTTCTTTTTGTCCGGCATATCTAAACCACTATGTTTATGATTCTTCCAGGAACAACTATCACCTTCTTAACAGGACCGGTAAGGTACTTGGCAGTCTCCGGAGCTGCAAGCACTGCCTTCTCCGCATCGCCTTTGGAAACGGTCTTGGAAAGCGTAATCTTGAACCTGGTCTTTCCATTGAAGGATACAGGATAGTCGAACGTATCTTCCCTTGTATACTGCTCGTGATACATAGGGAAAGAAGCGTAGGAAATACTCTCTGTGTGTCCGCAAAGCTGCCAGAGTTCCTCAGCGATGTGAGGGGCAAACGGGCTGAGCAGTATTATCATAGGTTCCAGCACCTTGCGCTTGTTGCTCTTGAGGGCTCCAAGCTCGTTTACCGCAACCATGAAAGCAGAAACGGAGGTGTTGTAGGAGAAGCTCTCTATGTCTGTCTCAACCTTGTGGATGAGCTTGTGCAGAATCTTAAGTTCCTCAGGAGTAGGCTCCTCATCGCTGAGGCTGAAATCTCCAAGACCTTCTCCGCCACCGAAGAACAGTCTCCAGAACTTGCGCAGGAAGCGGTGAACTCCGTCTATTCCCTTGGTATCCCAAGGCTTGCTCATCTCTACAGGGCCGAGGAACATCTCGTAAAGACGCAGTGTATCAGCTCCGTAGTCTTTGCAGATATTGTCCGGATTCACCACGTTGTACATGGATTTGCTCATCTTCTCAATGGCCCAGCCGCAGATGTATTCCCCGTTTTCCAGAATGAACTCCGCGGTCTCGAATTCAGGTCTCCATTTCTTGAATGCCTCAATGTCCAGGCGGTCGTTGTAGACAATGTTCACGTCCACGTGAATTTCCGTGGTGTCGTAATTGTCTTTGAGTCCGCAGGATACAAAGGTGTTGGTGTTCTTTACACGATATACGAAGTTGGACCTTCCCTGTATCATTCCCTGGTTCACGAGTTTCTTGAACGGCTCTTTCTCGCAGACATATCCCAGGTCGTAAAGGAACTTGTTCCAGAATCTGGAGTAAATCAGATGGCCCGTAGCATGCTCTGTTCCACCCACATACAAATCTACATTCCTCCAGTACTTGTCTGCCTCCGGGCTTACGAGGGCGTTACTGTTGTGAGGATCCATGTAGCGGAGATAGTATGCGCTGCTGCCAGCAAAGCCCGGCATAGTGCTCTTTTCCAGGGGATAGCCTTGGTATGTCCAGTCCTTGGCCCTTGCCAACGGAGGCTCGCCTCCCTCTGCAGGCTTGAAAGATTCAACTTCCGTAAGTTCCAGAGGAAGCTCGCTTTCAGGAAGTGGAGTTGCAATGCCGTCTTTGTAACAGATAGGGAAAGGCTCTCCCCAATATCTCTGGCGGGAGAAGATGGCATCGCGGAGGCGGTAATTGATTGTCCTGTGGCCTATTCCCCTCTTCTCAACCTCCTCTATTGCTGCAGGAATGGCTTCCTTGACGCTCATTCCGGTAAGGAAACCGCTGTTTATCATTGTACCTTCCTTGGCATCGAAACTCTCTGTGCTTACATCGCATCCCTCAATCAGAGGAATAATCTTGAGGCCGAACTTCTTGGCAAAAGCATAGTCTCTGCTGTCGTGAGCCGGAACAGCCATAATTGCACCGGTTCCGTAACCAGCCAGAACATATTCTGCTATCCAGACAGGAACCTTTTCCTCTGTAAAAGGATTTACGGCCCAAGAGCCTGAAAACACACCAGTTACAGTTTTTGTCTCAGCGATTCTCTCCCTTTCCGTCTTCTTCTTGACCTGCTTGATATATTCTTCTACAGCCTCTTTCTGGGATTCGGTTGTGAGTTTCTCCACCCAATCGCTCTCAGGAGCCACCACCATGAATGTAACGCCGAACACGGTATCTGCACGGGTGGTGAAGATTTCCATGTTGTATTCACGGTCGAACTTGCTTCCGTCTGCAGGATCCGGGTTGATAACCTTGAACACCATCTGGGCTCCGTATGAACGTCCTATCCAGTTGCGCTGCATCTCCTTGAGGGCATCGCTCCATTCAAGGCTCTCCAGATCGTCCAGCAGTCTTCCGGCGTAGGCGGATACCCTCAACTGCCACTGTTTCATCTTCTTCTGCTCTACCGGGAATCCTCCGCGAACGGAAAGTCCGTCCTTTACCTCGTCGTTGGCCAGCACTGTTCCCAGAGCCGGGCACCAGTTTACGGAAGTCTCTCCCTGATAGGCAATCCGGTACTTCATCAGAATGTCCGCCTTCTCCTTCTCGGAGAAAGACGCCCATTCTTCCGCGGTGAACTGTTTAACGTCTGAGCAGGCTGCGTTTACCTTAAGGTTTCCGTCCTTTTCAAACTTGAGTATGAGCTCGGAGATAGGTTCTGCAGAAGCGGTGCTGTTGTTGTACCAACTGCCGAACATCTTCAGGAACGCCCACTGAGTCCATTTGTAATATTCAGGATCACAGGTTTTTACCTCCCTGTCCCAATCAAAGGAGAAACCTAGGCGGTCCAACTGGGAACGGTAACGGTTAATGTTCTCCATTGTGATCTTGTGAGGATGCTGCCCGGTCTGGATGGCATACTGTTCAGCCGGAAGACCGAACGCATCGTAACCCATCGGGTGAAGAACGTTGAAGCCCTGTAGCCTTTTGTAGCGAGAATAGATATCGCTGGCTATGTAGCCTAGTGGATGCCCCACATGAAGGCCCGCTCCGGAAGGATATGGGAACATGTCCAGAACATAATACTTAGGCTTGGACGGATCTGTAACGGCTGCAAAAGTCTTATTATCTGCCCAATATTTCTGCCATTTGGCTTCAATTTCGTTAAACTTGTAATCCATTGTATATTAATTGTTTTCTATTCGTTTTAATTGAATCCCACACGCTGGCTGCCGGATGTGAGCTTGAAATCTATTGCTATGGAAATCCTGACAGCTACTTTCCGGCCGTTAAGCTGAGCCGGGCTCCATTTAGGAGATGCCTTTATCACCTTGAGCACTTCCTTGTCTATGTCATCGCTGAGGCTGGTGGTTATCTTTACGTCTGTAATCTTTCCTGTCTTGTCCACAGTGAACTCGGCAACCTCTGTTCCTTCTGTCTTTGAGGCTATTGCGCTCTCCGGATATTTTATGTAATGATATACCCACTCTTTGAGGAAGGTACGCTCGTCTCCCTTGAAGAAGGAGGCGCGCCTGTCCACTTCCAGCTGGCTGTAAATGCGGTCTGAAGAAGTTTCCGTCTCCACAGTTTCCTGTTTCTGGAAACTGTCTTTAGATGCAAGCCTCAGCGTATATGAGTAGATAAACTCCACCGCCTGTGAAAGCTGCACAAAATCAAGCATCTGAGGGGTATCGTGAATGGTTCCCCTTATGGTGTTGTCTCCGGTTGTAAAAAGGGTGAACGGGATATCCAAAGAGTGGAAATTCCGGTAGTCCGCCGGCAGAGGTTCCTGGTCAGCAATCTTTACGAAAAGGGAGAACGGACGTTCTGCAACCGTGAATATGTCTTTCAGTATCTCCTTGTCTGGCAGACCGATAAACGCCTGGAAAGTGTTGGGGCCGCTGTCCCTTCCAATGGAGTTAACGTCTACCATGAACCTTATCTTGTCCTTGTCCGCAAATGAACGGTTGAGGAAGTACCAGCTTCCCGCCTGGGAGAAATTTCCAGCCCCGAAGAAAGCGATAATCACAGAGCGGCGGAACATGAACTTGTTCTCCGCAATCATCTTTGCTATCTGCATCAGGGCTGCCGTTCCGCTGGCGTTGGAATAGGCTCCCGGAAGAATCCTTTCCTGACTCTCTCCGTTTACAGTAAGGCTCTCAAAGCCAGGTCCATCCAGCTGTGTACCCAGAAGAATGAACTCTCCCTTGAGCTGAGGGTCATAACCCGGAATTATTCCCACTATGTTGCAGGAACGAAGGGTGTCTCCGGTTACCGGATTGGCTATGCCAAAGTCGTCTCCGCTCTCGGGAGAAAGCATTATGGCGCCTATGTTCAGCATGAAGTCATAAATGTGCCTTGCCGCCAGTTTTTCTCCCTCGCTCCCGGCACCGCGGCCTTTGAGCGCATCGGAAGACAGGAATCCCACCTCCTTTTTCAGAGAGTCCTCAATATTCCTCAGCGATGAGGGCTGGGTGCCCCCAATACTCTGGGCAAAAGAAGAACTGCCCGCAACCAGAATGCAGGATGCAATGCCAATGAAGATTCTTCGGATACGGTTCATTCCCAATTATCCCTTATAGAACGGAGGCCTTACCACAACAGCCTTGAGAAGCTTGTCGCGCACCTTTATAAAGATTTCTGTGTCAAGCTTATAGAGAGGAGCCTCCACGTAGCCCATTCCAATGGCACGGGCACAGCAAGGAGTCATGCTTCCACTGGTTACATGGCCGATTGTCCTTCCCTCTGCGTTGCAGATTTCATAGCCGTGGCGAGGAACACCGCGGTCCAGAAGCTCGAATCCGCAAAGCCTTCTCTTCAGGCCCTCTGCCTTCTGCTTGAGCATATAGTCCTTGTCCACAAAGTCTCCCTTGACATCGTTGAACTTGGTAATCCATCCAAGATTTGCCTCCAGAGGAGAGTGGTCGTCGTCTATGTCGTTGCCATAGAGGCAGAAGCCCATCTCCAGGCGGAGAGTATCGCGGCAGCCAAGTCCGGCAGGAACAATGTTGAATTCCTTTCCGGCCTCGAATATTGCGTCAAATATCTTGAGAGCATCCTCGTTCTTCATGTAGACCTCGCATCCGCCGGCTCCGGTATAACCTGTAGTAGAGAGGATTACATCCTTTACTCCGGCAACTTCAAGAATCTTGAACGTGTAATACTCCATGCCCAGAACATCTTCCTTGCAGAGTTTCTGCATTACCTTCATGGCGTTTGGCCCCTGAACTGCCAGCTGGCTGATCTGATCTGAAATGTTGCAGAAATCCTTGCCTGGAGTAAGCCCGAATTTTGGAGCATACTGGCACAGGTGAGCAAAGTCCTTGTCTATGTTGGCTGCGTTAGGAACCAGCATATAGTTCTCCGGATCTATGCAATATACCAGAAGGTCGTCTACTATTCCGCCCTTTCCGTTAGGAAGGCAGGAGTACTGGACCTTGCCCGGGAACAGCACGGAAGCGTCGTTGCTTGTTACATACTGTATGAACTTAAGCGCGTTAGGGCCCTTTACGGTAAACTCTCCCATGTGGGATACGTCAAAAACTCCTACGCTCTGCCTTACGGCAAGATGTTCCGCCCTGATACCTGTATATTCCAGAGGCATGTTGAAACCTGCAAAAGGAACCATCTTGGCTCCAAGCTCAATGTGTTTCTGAGTATAAGCTGTTGTCTTCATATAACTTTAAGTGTCTTATTATTAATATTTTTCAAGGTAAATTCCAGATTATTTCTTCTTCCACACCCATGCGTCCGGAGCCTTGGCGTGTGCCTGAACAAGAGCGGTACGCGCTTCTTCAAGAGTCGCATATCCGCCTATTGCCACATACTTGAGCCCGTTGCCGGTGAATGCAAACGGAGTCTCCAGAATACCCTCGTGCCGCTTGAGGCTTGCCTTTACCAGCTCATCCGTCTTGAAAGCTCCAACAATTATGTAATAGGTCTTGTCCAGACTTGATCGCGGAGTAAGATTAAGGCCGGAGGCGGAAGGTTTCTGCACTTCAGGTTTTGTGGCATTTGCCTCAGCGATGGCATTCTGCACGGTTGAATCAACAGCCTGAAGGGTATCGGCCGCCTTGACTGCGGCTTCTTTCTGTGCTATCAGCTCTTTCTTCTTTGCAATATCCTCCGAGGTAGGCATATCCAGCTTTGCCCTAATCCAGTCGCAACCGGAAGCCAAAGCCATCACAAAAGCCAAAATGGCAAACATTCTCCTGTCCATATTCATACGATGTATAAATCGGACAAATTTAACAAAAATAATTGTGATTACCTGCTGTTTCTGGGGTTCGTGGCGCTACTTGGAGTCATTCCACGGTAGCTGTTCCCCCAATTGTAATACCTTGGGGTGTTCTGATTGTCGTTTAGCACACGGAACTCAATCATCAGCGGCACAATAACACTGTATTCTATAGGCTTGCCGTCTGCATAGGCAGGTGTCATATCCTTTTTGCGGACGAAATCGCGACATTTAATTCTAATTTGCCTGTCCAGAAAATCGGAGCCAGTAGAATAGAGGATCTCAACTTTCTTAAGCCCACCATTCTCCTTGATTGTAATCTTTACCTCAGCCTCATAAAACGTGGTTTCGGTGGACGATGTCATAGAACGGATGGATTTCTCTATGTACTGCTTTACGGTATATTGGAGAAGCTGGCCTTTATATAGAGGTTGCGTTACATCCACATCATCGCCGAGTCCATTCACATCCTGAGCCTGCAAGAACAAAGGGGAAAGGGTAACAATAACAGTTAACACAATAGTCCTTAATCCTTTTAAAATCCTTATGCTTTTCATCGGCTTACAATTAAACATCCGCAATTTACAAAAAATAACATGCCTTCCATAATTATGCCATTTTCTGAATTTGGATTATCTTTGAGGTATGAAGAAACTCTGGATTTTTGCGTTGCTGCTTTGTGGGGCTGTAAGTGCCTCTGCCCAGCAGATAGATATTGGCCCGCTGCCCAAGGCAAGGCCTTTTGAGGATGTTGACTTTTTCCTTCATCAAGATACGGTAACCATTTCTTTCATCGGCGATGTTATGCAGCACGGAGCCCAGATTGCCTCTGCCCTGGAGATGGGAGGAGGCAAGAAATACGATTACCGGAACGCTTTCAAGTACTTGGCTCCATTCTTCAGGCAGGCGGACTATATGGTTGCCAACATGGAGTTTACGGTAGGCACAAAGCCTTACACCGGATATCCTTGCTTTTCCGCTCCAAAGGAAATCGCAGAGGCTGCAAAGGCCAGCGGTATAGACCTTTTTCTCATGGCCAACAACCATATCTGCGACAAGGGGGCAACTGGCTTCAAGAACACCATTGCGGCTTATTCTCAACTCGAGATGCCCACTCTGGGAGCTTACCGCAACAAGAGGCAGGCGGATACTTCCAGCGTTATTCTGGTAGAGCTCAAGGGAATGAAGTTTGCCCTGTTCAACTACACGTACGACACCAACGGTCTTCCAATACCTGAGCCGTATTACGTTAACCTGCAGGATAGTACGGAAATCAAAAAGCACATCCGCCAGGCAAAGGACATGGGTGCTGACATTATAATCGCCCTTCCGCACTGGGGAATAGAATATGTGCTTGGACCGGTGGCAGAGCAGAAACAGTATGCCAAGATGATGTTCAGAGAAGGAGTCAACGCCATTATCGGCGGGCATCCCCACGTTCCGGAAGAAGGATATATTTACGTTAACCGCCAGCAAGGTCCGGTTGTCAGGGATAGTGTGGAACGCATCCTTTTCTACTCCATGGGCAACTACATTTCCAACATGAGCCGCAGCGGATGGACATCCACCGGAATGCTTATAACTCTCTCGTTTACAAGAGACAGGACAAGCGGTAAAGTCAAGATGCTGATGCCAAAATGGATGTATGCCTGGTGTTTCCGTGCCGGCCAGTTTACCAAGGATTACACGGTAGTTCCAATAGAAGAATTCCTGAATTCGGAAGATTTCCATCGCGGAGGAAAAACTCCTGCCCAGCAGCAGGCCTTCAAAGCGCTGGAAGATTTCTGGCCGCAGATTAAAAAGAGAGACCTCATTAAAATTGTGTACACAAAATAACTCAGCTTATGCCTGAAAAAAAGATACAGCTCCAGAACATAGACCCGATAGACATTTACGGCATCAACGATAGGATAATCAATCATCTATGTTCCTATTTCCCTGACCTTAAGGTTACTCCAAGAGACAGCACCATAAAGCTCAAGGGCAGTTACAAAGACATGGATACCTTTGAGAACGCCATTGATGCCCTGTCCAGAATAAGGATGCACAAGCGCCATCTGAACACGGACGATGTAGACAGCATCTTCCTGGCAAAAACAGACAGGAAAACAAAGGAAAGCAAGCCAGCCGTCATGTCCCAAGACCAGAAAGACATGATAGTGATGGGTCAGAACGGGAAGATTATTTCCGCCAGAACCAAGCACCAGAAACAGTTGGTTAAAGACTATGCAACTCACGATCTGGTTTTTGCTCTTGGTCCTGCCGGAACAGGAAAGACATACACCGCCATCGCACTGGCAGTAAGGGCTTTACAGAACAAGGAAGTAAGGCGTCTGATTCTCACTCGCCCGGCTGTGGAGGCAGGAGAGAGACTGGGATTCCTGCCGGGAGACCTGAAGGAAAAACTGGACCCGTACCTCCAGCCTCTTTACGATGCCCTTGGAGACATGATTGCCCAGTCCAAGCTCAAGGAACTTATGGAGGAAGGCATTATTCAGATTGCTCCGCTTGCCTATATGAGAGGTAGAACCCTGGAGAATGCTTTTGTGATTTTGGACGAGGCGCAAAACACTTCCTTGGGACAGCTCAAGATGTTCCTTACCCGTATGGGCAACAACTCCAAGTTCATAGTTACCGGAGACATGACCCAGATAGACCTCCCGAACAAGGAGGATTCGGGCCTTGAGAAAGGAATCAAGATGCTGGGCAAAATCAAAGGGATAGCGGTGATAAACTTCGGCACGGAAGATATCGTCCGCCATCCCCTGGTAAGCAAAATCGTCTCTGCTTTCGAGAAATAACTATACGATTACTCCCGCAAGCTTGCAGCCTGTGTACTCTCCGTTCTTGAGGGTGTGGGCACCGTTTACAAATACGTGGTCTATACCGGTGGAGAACTGGTGAGGCTGACCATAGGTTGCAACGTCTGCAATAGTATCATAGTTGATTACCAGTACATCCGCGCAGTAGCCTTCCTTGAGAAGTCCCCTGTCCTTGAGCTTGAGCTGATGGGCCGGAAGGCTGGTACACTTGGATATGGCCGTCTGAAGGTCGCAGAACTTCTGGTCTCTTACGTACTTGCCTATGTAGTTGGTGAATGAACCGTAAGAACGCGGATGCGGAGCCTCCTTTCCGAGCCTTCCCTTAGGAGAATAGACGCTGCCGTCTGTAATCACCATTGCCAGAGGGTCGTTCAGCAGAGTGCGGAGATTGTCCTCCTTCATGGCAAAGCCCGCCATATTCACATCCAGTTTCTCGCTCTGGAGCAGATACTTGATGGTCTCCCATTCGTCCTTGCCGGAAATCTTGCAGCACTCGTTGAGGTATTTTCCGGTGTATTTCTCGTTGCCTGGAGCAAAACATGCGGCAATCAGGATGCACTCCGGACCGCCGAGTCTCTTTACTCTTCCAAGAGCATATTCCCTTATGATTTTCTCCGTGGCCGGATTCTCGAGTCTGGCAAGAATTTCCTTTGAAGAACCCTGCCTCTGGGCCAGAGGGATGAAGCAGTCCAGACCAGTGGAGAATGCGGTGTAAGGGTAGCGGTCAAAGTGGATATCCATTCCGCTCTTTTCTGCATCGTGGATGAGCTTGAGCATGCTCGGAACCTTGTGCCAGTTATTGCGGTTCTGCGCCTTAAGGTGAGAAATCTCCAGCCTTGCACCGGATTGCCTTGCAAGTGAAATTGCCTCAGCGATAGCCTCTTCCACCCTGTCGTCCTCGTTCCTCATGTGGATGGCGTAGAGGGCATCGTGCTTTGCCACAACCTTGAGCAGGGCGATGAATTCCTCTGTTCTTCCGTATGAACCCGGAGTGTATTCCAGACCAAACGAAAGACCAATGGCACCCATTTCCAGCTGCTTGTCCAGAATCTTGCACATCTGCTTGAGCTGGTCCGGAGTGGCGGCAACATCGTTGTCTCCAACCACTATATGACGGATATCCCCGTGCCCCACGTAGCTGGCGTAGTTGATTCCTATGGTGTTCTTTCTCAAGGCATCGTAAAAGCCGTCCACGTTCTGCCAGAACGGGTATCCGAATCGCAGAGTATTCTTCCTCCTTTCATATTCCTCGTCAGAGAAAGGGAATGGAGAGTAGCCGCAGTTTCCGCCGATATCTGTGGTGATTCCCTGATGTATCTTGCTGTCTCCAAGAGGTGCCTCTAAGAGATTGGTGTCCGTGTGGCCGTGAATGTCTATGAAGCCAGGGCATACAACTCTGCCCGAAGCGTCTACCCAGTTGTCGCAGTTCTTGCCGAGCTTTGCGATTGCTGTGATTCTGCCGTTGCGGATACCCACATCAGCCCTTACAGGCTCAGCGATTTCTCCGCTGTAAACCATACCGTTGGCGATGATGGTATCGAACTTCTCCTTTGTGGTAAAGCCATGCGCAAAACCGCTGCCAGCAAAGGCTTTGCCGCCTATTGCCGCAAAGGAAGCCGCTCCTCCCAAGACTATAGATGCCTTAAGGAAGTTCCTTCTGGAAATACTCTTCTGGTTCTCTTTCTTTTCCATATAATGTTGTTTTTGATTATTCAGGAAGTGCTTTCAAAGTTAATAAAAATGGAGCTTGGTTATCATTCGTTTTTGGAGATTGCATCCATACCCTCGGACATCCATACCTTGAGGCTGTCCCCATCGCTGAAGATGAGAAGTGCCTCTATGTCCTTGTTGGATTCCACCACCTCCTTTGCCTTTTCAAAGCCTAGAACCATCAGATAGGTGGCATATCCGTCCGCAATGGTGGCGTTCCCGGCTACCACAGAGGCGCTCAGCAGATTGTGTTCTACAGGATAGCCGGTTTTGGGGTTGATGGAATGGGATATCTTCTTGCCGTCCTTCATGTAGAATTTGCGGTAGTCTCCGCTGGTTACCAGGCCTTTGCCGGAAATACGGACGACAGCCTGTATGTCCGCTCCCGGAGTATTGTTACCGTCTACGGGGCGGTCTATGCCCACGTTCCAGATTTCGCCTTTAGGGTTCACGCCTTCCGCAAACACCTCTCCGCCTATTTCCACAAGGTAGTTTTTCATGCCCATATCGCTGAGTTTACGGGCAATCAGATCTGAGGTGTAGCCTTGCGCAATAGCGTTGAAATTCAACTTGCAGCGGCTGTCATCGCGGAGGATGAGAAGACTGTCCTGCCCTTGGGCTGTCTTGAGAGAATCCACGCTGAAATGCTCCATTCCCACAAACTGGAGCACGCTGTCTATCATGGCCTGTGTTACCTCCACTCCGTTCTTGAAGCCAAAACCCCAGAGATCGAAGAGAGGGGCGGCAGAGGCGTCGAATATCCCATCGCTTTCCAGAGACATCTGCCTGGATGCCAGGAAATTATCCAGAAATATCCTGTCTATGTGAGGATTGCCTTCCTCGTTGAACGCGGTAAGCACAGAAGACTTGTTGTATCCGCTCACGGAATTGTCTATGCGTTCCAGAACAGCGTTGATTGTGTCCCTTGCCGCGGTAAAAGAAGAATCTGAAGATACTGCCGGCTGGAACACTATATGAAAGGTAGTTCCCTGGGTTATTCCGTCTATGGTATAGTATTTTACCTGACTGTCATCGCAGGACGGGAGAGCTAGGGCTCCCAGAACCAGGACGGAGATTATTAATGTCTTCATAAGACTTTCTGATTTTAAAATCCGATGGCACGATTTTCGTTGAATTTGCCCCTTGTCAACAAAGATACATAATTGTTCCTACAAATTTTCTTACATTTGTACGATATATCTAATTTTGAAAAGATGAGAATAGAGTTCAGATATCTGCTCCTGGTGCTGGGAATGGTTCTTCTTGCTGTATCCTGCCACAAAAAAGATGATGACAAGTTGTATATGGAAGGCAATATGGATCCTAAGATTCCTGCCTACAAAGTTTGCGGCACTGCCTGCATAGCCTATACCGGTGGCATCTCCACCCCGTCCTCCGGAGTAAAATACTATTGGACAGACAGCTATAGAACGTCAGATACAACATGGAGAGAAGAGGGTCAGATTTTTTATTTTGTGGTTCCAGACAGCCTAGCCAAGTATACCGTTACAGAAACGGCAGTGGCAGATGGCTATTACAACGATATTTACCCGTCTTATGTTACCGCCATAATGCCTTGGCTGGGAGGTTCCCTGCAGGGCCTTCCGGAGCCAAAGGACTCCATTCAGGATGCCAGGGATGAACAGTTCTACCACATTGTGGATATTGGAAACCTACAATGGTTTGCAGAGAACCTGAATTATAACGGAAGCGGTACCGGTTACGAGAGAGCGGACGACATGGGCTTTATCACAGGCCGTCTGTATACCTGGAAAGAGGCCACTGGAGAAGCCACTGGCAGCGGACTTGGCGGCGGCCCACAGGGAGCCTGCCCGGAAGGATGGACTGTTCCTACAAATGAAGATTGGGAAGATCTTGCAAAAGCGCTTACCGGAGAAGATCATCCATTCCTGTCCAAATGGGCTGGAGTAGGCAATTATGTAATGAACGAGGCTACTTTCAACGGAGACCGTTTCTGGCCTTACAGCATTTACACTGAATTTGACAACTCTGCCGGATGGAATGCTCTTTCGGGCGGAATGAGCCAGCATGAGCATTTAAGCTTTGAAGGTCTTCTTTCATACGCATATTTCTGGAGCTCAACAGAAAAGGATTCTGATAACGCCTATTACAGATACCTTTACTACGACCGTCCAGACTTCCCGTTCAACTACACCCTTAAACACGGGCACGGTTTTTCTGTAAGATGCGTCAAGAAGAAATAGTTACCGGAATTAATCTTTAATACTTCATATATGAAAAAAATTGGATGTCTTGCAATTGTTCTGATTGCAGTTATTGTTGCCGTCCTCTGGGGTCTTGGAAAGTACAATTCCCTGGTAAAGGAAGAGCAGAATGTGGAAAGGGCCTGGTCAGACGTGGAAAACCAGTACCAGAGAAGGGCAGACCTGATTCCTAATCTTGTAGAAACCGTAAAGGGTTATGCAGAGCACGAGAGCGAGACCCTTCAGAATGTAATTGAGGCAAGGGCAAAAGCCACAAGCGTTCAGGTAGATTCCAAGAATCTCACGGAAGAGAGCATCCAGCAGTATCAGCAGGCTCAGGGAGAACTTGGCAACGCCATTGGCAGGCTTCTGGTTTCCGTGGAAAGATATCCGGACCTTAAGGCCAACCAGAACTTCCTGGAGCTTCAGAGCCAGCTGGAAGGAACAGAGAACCGCATAAACAACGCCCGCGATGCCTTCAACAGCGCAGCCCAGACTTACAATACTGCAATTAAGGTATTCCCTGCAAATCTGGTGGCCAAGATTGGAGGTTTTGTAAACAAGGCATATTTCAAGGCTTCCGAAGGAGCAGCTGAAGCACCTAAGGTACAGTTCTAAACCTTAAGGCCGTGTTCTTTCATCACAGGCTAATAAAGAAGACAGAAGAAAGGAAGATTGTCTCAGCGATAAAAGCAGCTGAGAAGGATACTTCCGGAGAAATCCGTGTACACATTGAAAG
>JAFZMA010000018.1 GCA_017551215.1 Bacteroidales bacterium
CCTTATAGACGTGTGGTTCGATTCCGGCGCCATGCCGTACGCACAGGAATGGCTCAAGGCTCTTGGTACTCCGGAATTCGGGCAGACAGCCGATTTCATCGCTGAGGGAGTAGACCAGACAAGAGGCTGGTTCTACACTCTACACGCCATCCACACTATGGTGTCCCATACTCCTGCCTTCAAGACAGTGGTTTCCAATGGTCTGGTGCTGGACAAGAAGGGAGAGAAGATGAGCAAGAGGCTTGGCAACGCGGTAGACCCGTTCGAGCAGCTTGAGGCCTATGGAGCAGATGCTCTCAGATGGTATATGCTTACCAACGCTCAGCCTTGGGATAACCTTAAGTTCGACGAGGCTGGTGTGGATGAGGTTAGGCGCAAGTTCTTTGGAACTCTATACAACACGTATTCCTTCTTTGCATTGTACAGCAATGTGGACGGCTTTACCGGAAAGGAAGAGGAAGTGCCTGTAAACCAGAGGCCTGAGATAGACCGCTGGATTATCTCCTACCTGAATTCCCTGATCAGGGACGTGAAGGCATGCTACGACGACTACGATGTCACAACAGCCGGCAGGATGATTCAGGAGTTTGTCTGCGACCATCTCAGCAACTGGTACGTGCGTCTCAACAGAAAGAGATTCTGGGGCGGCACCATGAACACGGACAAACTGGCTGCATACCAGACTCTTTACAGCTGTCTTGAAACCGTTGCAATCCTGGCGGCTCCTATTGCCCCGTTCTATACCGAACGCCTGTTCCTGGATCTGAACGCGGTATCAGGCCGTCACAGCGAATCTTCCGTACACCTGACCATAATGCCGGAAGAGAACGAAAGTCTGATAGACAAGGATCTGGAAGACCGTATGGCTCTTGCCCAGAAGAGTACCTCCATGGTTCTGGCACTCAGACGCAAAGTCAACATCAAGGTCCGTCAGCCTCTTGCCAGGCTGATGATTCCTGTGATTGATTCCAGGGTTCAGGCCCAGCTGGAGAAGGTTCAGGGCATAATCCTCAGCGAGGTGAACGTTAAGCAGATTGAATATATCACAGACACTGAAGGCCTGATTACAAAGAAGATAAAACCGATGTTCAAAACATTGGGCAAAAAATATGGCAGGCAGATGAAAGAAATTTCATCAGCATTTGCTAACTTTACACAGAAAGATATCTCGGCGATAGAAAGAAGCGAGCAGTATACCATGCATCTTCCTGGAGGAGACGTGGTGCTGGAAAAGGGTGATTATGAGATTTCTTCAGAGGATATGCCGGGTTGGCTGGTGGCTTCCGAGGGGGCGCTGACCCTGGCTCTGGATATTCAGATTTCCGAATCGCTGAGAAGGGAAGGCACGGCAAGAGAACTGGTTAACCGTATCCAGAACCTCAGGAAGGATTCCGGGTTCGAGGTGACAGACAGGATAGCGGTGGTTCTTCAGGCAAGGAAAGACATCGCTGAGGCTCTTGAAGGAGAAGGGAATTTCTCCGATTACGTTTGCGCCCAGACTCTGGCAAACAGCCTGAAGCTGGCAGAGGCTTCCGCCCCTGAGCTCGAGGGAGCTGCAGAGGTTGAGTGGGAAGATGGCAATACACTGAAAATTAAAGTTGAGAGATAATAACAAATAATAAAATTCTGATTATGGCAACAAAAGTTAAAAAGGCAGCCAAAGTGGCTCCAAAGAAGACTGCCCCAAAGCCGGCAGCAAAGAAAGCCGTTGTGAAAAAAGCAGTGCCTAAGAAGCCTGCGGCAAAACCTGTTGCCAAGAAGCCCGTAAAGGCCGCCCCGGCCAAGAAGGCTGTGGCAAAGGCTCCTGCAAAGAAGATGGTTGCCAAGGCTCCTGCCAAAAAGGTTGCAGCAAAGGCTCCAGTAAAGAAAGTAGCTGCCAAGGCTCCGGTCAAGAAGGTTGCAGCAAAGGCTCCAGCCAAGAAAGTAGTGGCCAAGGCTCCGGTAAAAAAGGTTGTAGCTAAGGCTCCAGCTAAGAAGGTGGTTGCTAAAGCTCCGGCAAAGAAAGCAGTAGCAAAGGCTCCTGTAAAGAAAGCTGTTGCAAAGGCTCCGGCTAAGAAGGTAGTGGCTAAGGCTCCTGCAAAGAAAGTAGAAGTAAAGGCCCCTGCAAAGAAAGTTGAAGTAAAGGCACCGGTTAAGAAGGCAGTTGTTAATGCTCCGGCAAAGAAAGAAGAAGTTAAGAAAGCTCCGGTTAAGGCTCCTGAGGTAAAACCAGCCGCTCCAAAGGTAGAACCGCAGGTTCCAAAAGTACGCTATAGCGATGCAGACCTTCAGGAATTCAAGAAGATAATTCTGGAGAAGCTTGCAAAGGCAAAAGACGATTACGAGATGCTGCGTTCTGCAATAACCCACCGCACCAGCAACGATGTGGAAGACACTTCCCCATCTTTCCAGGTGATTGAGGAGGGTGCATTCTCCCTTTCCAAGGAAGAGAGCAGCCAGCTTGCAAACCGCCAGTACAAGTTCATCCAGAACCTTGAGGCCGCCCTTGTAAGAATAGAGAACAAGACCTACGGTATCAGCCGCAAGACCGGAAAGCTCATTCCTAAGGCAAGGCTTCTTCTGGTTCCTCACGCAACGCTCAACGTCGAGGACAAGGAGAGCAGGTAGACGCTATGAGTACTAAAGGCAGGAAGTGGACAATTGTCCTTATCGCCCTAGTTCTGCTTGTCATAGACCAGGCAATCAAGTTCTATATCAAGCTAAACTTTGCGTACGGACAGGGATTTGAGATGTTCGGCCATAGCCACTGGGCCCAGATCCTGTTCATAGAGAACAACGGCATGGCGTTTGGCATGCAGTTGGGCGGCGTGTGGGGCAAAATCCTTCTTTCCAGTCTCCGGGTAATCCTGATAGCAGCCCTTATCTGGTACATCAACCGTCTGATAAACAAGGGAAAGGCTCCGTGGGGAGTTGTCATCGGCATGACAATGGTCCTGGTAGGAGCTGTGGGGAACATGATAGACAGCGCCTTCTACGGCTTGATCTTCAGCGAGTCTTCCTACGGAACCGTGGCTACTATGGTTCCTTTCGGTCAAGGCTACGCTCCTTTCCTTCAGGGCAAGGTTGTGGATATGTTCTATTTCCCTATGATGCACTGGGTTTGGCCGGAATGGATGCCTTGGGTAGGGGGAAACGAGTTTGAATTCTTCCGCCCAATCTTCAATTTCGCCGATGCCTGCATAACCTGCGGAGTCATATACATGATCCTCTTCCAAAGGAAATACTTTGCAAGAACAGACAAGAAGAAAGAGAATTAGCCCACCTGCAAAAACAAAGTTTTTTTGGCAATTGACAAAAATCCGTTATTTTTGCAACCCAATCAGGAGAGATGGCAGAGTGGTCGATTGCGGCAGTCTTGAAAACTGTTGAGGTGAAAGCCTCCCGGGGTTCGAATCCCTGTCTCTCCGCAA
>JAFZMA010000180.1 GCA_017551215.1 Bacteroidales bacterium
CACCCTCGAAAAGGTTTCCGCACGGGCAGGGATTCATGGCGGCAACCAGCATGAAATGCGCCGGATAAAAATGCTTGCCCTTTACCCGGCTGATCTGCACCACGCCGTCCTCAAGTGGCTGACGCAGAACCTCTACACACCGTCTGTCAAATTCAGCCAGCTCGTCAAGAAAGAGCACCCCGTTCGAAGCCAGAGAAATTTCCCCGGGAAGCCCCCTGTTTCCTCCGCCGATAAGCGCCGGAACCGTTATGGTATGGTGCGGAGAACGGAACGGACGGTTACGCAGCAATCCTCCGCTATGGTGCTCCCTGAAAGATTCCGAAACAAGAAGTCCGGCCACCGAATAGATATTGCTGGTCTCGATAGCCTCCTCCTTTGACATGGGCGGAAGAATGCCTCTTAAACACTTGACCATAAAGGTCTTGCCGCTGCCTGGAGAACCGCATAACAGAATGTTGTGGCCTCCAGCCGCTGCAATCTCCAGCCCCCGCTTCGCCTGCCTCTGGCCGCGCACCTGCGCAAAATCGTAGTTGAGAAGATCTTCATCATCCACAATATCTTCCTGCTTTATACTCAGCGATGTCACTATCTTTACCTTGCACCCTTCCGGATGTCTCAGAATCTCTATGACGTCTTTTATGGTTGTGGCGGAATAGATGGCTATTCCCTCTATTTCAGCCCCTTCCATCGCTGAGGAAGGAGGGAGAATGCAGGCTTTGAAGCCCTGCTCCTTTGCGTGGATGATGATTGGCAGGGCGCCTGGAATATCCCTGAGCTTGCCGTCCAGAGCCAGCTCTCCCAGAATCAGAAAATCCTTAAGGCGGTTTGTCACGCTTTCGTCCAGCTGCCCGGAAGCGCACAGAATCCCGATTGCTATTGTTGCGTCAAACGAAGAGCCTTCTTTCCTGATATTTGCGGGTGCGAGATTTATTGTAATACGCTTTCCCGGAATTCTGAATCCATAGCATTGGAGCGCGCTTTCAATCCTCTGCTGGCTTTCCTTAACCGCATTGTCCGGCAACCCCACAAGAAAGAACCTGATCCCGTCCGTTACCGAAACTTCCACTGTAACTGTGGTAACCTCCAACCCGTTACAGCACGCACAAAAAACTTTACACAACATATTTTCAGTTTTAAAACAACTTTCAAAATCATGTTGTGCAATATATAGGTACACCATGCCCATCTCCAAACCAAACAGTAAAATTTACTCTGTCCGCCCCCCAAAAAAAGTGAAATCACGATAAAATCAGGATTATGAAGAACCTATAGAGATTGCATTTGGTTTGAAAAATCTACAAATGATGTATATAAACGCAAACGATTGGTAAGGGCTTTGTCAAACCAATCGTAGAGTTGAAGAGCGAGAAGTAGCAAAAAGCGTAATTCTATTTCTTTTGGAGCTTTTCAATTAGCTGGCTATGTACCAAATCGTATGCCTCTTGAGGATTGTAGATGATGCTCGGGTCCAGGATGCCGTCAGTGTCGTGTAGGAACTCTTCTTTAGACATCTTTTCGGTCATATTCAGGACAAACTCTTTATAAGTGGGCATGTGGGAGGCTACAAAAGACAGATACTTCTGATAGCTGTGGATGATTTTGTCTGTATCCAGATTTTGCCGAGTCAGAGCTTGGAAAATATCGAATAGGTCTCTGCCCTTTCGTCTTTGGTAAAGAGCCCTCATCTTTGTTCCTACGAGTTCTTCCAGTTCGTATGTAAGAATCTCGCAACTACCGCTGAACCAGCCGTTTTCTACAGAAAAAGGTTTCTTGATTCTTGGGAATACACAGAAGTGCTCCTTACAGTTGATTTCTACCTTGAGTCTTAACTCAGATAGATCTTCTGAAGATGACTGAATGTGATATACCAAAGTGTTGTTGTGCTTTTTCTGCTTGACAACAGGATTGCCCAGAAAAGACAATGCATCTCTAAGGTGGCTTATTGTATCTTTTATTGGCTCAGCCATAACTTGAACCAAATCAATGTCTTCAGAGTAACGGGGCTGAGGCTTAAGGAATAGTTTGCCAAGGGCCGTTCCTCCGCGAAAAGCAAGATGATTGCAGAGAAAAGGATCCTTAAATATTTCAACAAGAGCTCTACTTATAATTAAGTCTTGTTCCAATAGGGATGGACTTTTCCAAGGAACAGAAAGTCCCCAATCATCTATATAATCAATCTGTATCATACGTCATCAATCTCTATCTCAAAATTCTCTATGATTTTCCATTTTTTATTAACATGATATCCTTTTGCATCCGAATTGCTTTTAAGAGGTACATATCGCTTTGGTTCACGTGTTTTGATTACCAGATTGTATAAATCGTCAGCAACATCCTTATAGTCAAGAACTACTTCTAGAATGTATCCCAAGCGCTGGAATGTGGCTAAAGGAGCTACTTTTGAAAAATCGTTTTTCAGTTTGTTAAAGTTTAGTTTCTCGCCCAACTCTGCCAAAAGAGTGGCGGCTCTGTCTAGTCCTCCGATATTATGTCTGTATGTAATAATGTCTACTGCAGTTAATTCTGGAGAAGAGTAGTTGATCCATCCGGTTTTCACCCCAACTCTTTCTACATATTCAGAAGGAATTTTATCCCTGACAACAAAATGAGTAATATACTTATTGTTTTTCTTATCCCTTAAAGAAGGAGCTTCTATTGTAACGTAGAAGTCCATAGGTAATTGATGTGACGCTCCGTGACGCTGAGCTGCATTCAAGAGCGACACATAATAAGATTTTTTCAAATAAGCCATTAAGTAATCAATATATAGATTTTGAGGAACAACACCTTTGAGCCGGTATTCGTTGGGGATAATGACATAGAACCCTCTCCAAGGCGACATTATCCTTTTCTTTTGAATTTCCCTTGAAAGGCTTCTTGAAACAGAAGCGTCTTTCATTTCAGGAAAAGCAGTTCTTATTTCTTCTATTGTGAAAGTAAAGTAAAAATGGAGTTGAAGGCCTTGTATCCATTTTGCGATGCTGTTTTTGTTGTTCATAGGGATATTTTTACCAATTGTTTGCAAATATAGACAATATTTGTACAAAAATGCAAACAAATGGTAACGCCAGCCGCAAATCTTCAGACTACTGGTGATTCGATTTGGTATATATGTTAACCTGCAAGTTGTCATGTGGCAAATATATCGTAGCATACTTGCCGTCTCCAAACCAAACAGTAAAATTTACTCTGTCCGCCCCCAAAAAAGTTTGGTGGCAGGAAAAAACAGAGGAAGATGGTTGAGAATTAACGCACAATGACAGTGCGGGAGAGGTCTGGATTGGTGGTGATGGAGATGCTGATGGAGTCTTGAGGAAGTATCTCGGCGATTTTTTCCGGCCATTCAATGAGGCAGAGGCCATCTCCGGCAAAGTATTCCTCAACGCCTATGTCGTAAGCTTCCTGAAGGCGGTTGATGCGGTAGAAATCAAAGTGGTAGATGGAAAAGCCGCGGGAGCTTTTGTATTCGTTGATGATGGTGAAGGTGGGGCTGTTGACAATATCCTTGACGCCCAGTGCTTTGCAGATAGCTTTGATGAAGGTGGTCTTGCCGGCTCCCATCTTGCCGTAAAAGGCGAAGATGTTGCTCTGAAGGTCAGATTCCGAGATGTATTGAATGAAATCCTCTGCAACCTTGTCTATTTCTTCAAGGTTGCGGATTTCAAACGTTTTCAGGATGTTGCCGCCTTCTGCCATAATACTCTCAGCGATTCTTGTTATTGCATTTCTTCCGCCTTGAGGACATGGAGTTTACCGTCCACATCCTTTGCCACCCAGTCTCCCTCGTTGCATTGGGAGATGCCCTCTTCCGTTGCGATGAAAAGATACAGGAACCCCATGCAGAGATGAGGCTCCATTAACTTGTCGCCGGCAATTTCCCTGATCTGGGCCAGATTAACCCCGTCCCATCTTACGGCATTTGCCATGCGTCCGCCCACCATGATCATCTTTTTCATCGCTGAGGAAAAACTAGATCTTGATGACAATCTTCCTGCGGTAGAGGATGTATGCCATGAGGGTGAATACCAGCACATAAATGATGGCGTACATGAGGGAGGAGTACTCGTTGCTGCCGCCGAAAACAGGGCAGCAGATGTTTTGGTAGAACCAGCTGAGCACTGAGTAGGATTTCTCTCCCATGGTGCCGTCGTCCATGACTGCCGGAACCTTCCACTTGATTATTCCGCCAAGTATCTTAGAGAACAGCCCGGCCATTACAAAGGCGAACAACGGGTTCATACCCAGGGCCTTGAATGGAGTAAAGGCTTTCTCCTTGCCCTTTACGTCTATAAACCAGACAAAGACGGAAAGCATCAGGATAGCCCAGCCGCCTGCATAAAGAACGTAAGAACCAGTCCAGATTTTCTTTACTATCGGAAGCCAGATGCTGGCAATCATTCCGAGGCCAAGGCAGATCATTCCGATTACCGAAAGCTTGGCAACCGAATGAACCTTGTCTGTGGAAGTGCGGCAGATGTTGCCAATCAAAAATCCCAATAGAACTGTACAGCTTCCGCTGAGAACACCTATCAGGCCTTCTGGGTCAAAGGCAAATCCCTCTCCGTGGTATACATGGTTTTCTCCGTTGAGTCCCAGTGCGTTGAAGAAGTTAACGTCAAATGCTCCGGAAGCCCTTCCGGCCATTGTATCCTTTACGCTCTCGCCAAACAGGAATGCCCCCTGTCCATCGCGGAGCAGCCAGAGCACCAGAACTTCCAGCAAGGAAAGGATGACCATGGAGACCACTATCTTCTTTGGCTTTTTGAGCCACAGCGCAAACAGTCCGCCAACTATATAGCACATTGCAATTCTCTGAAGCACACCGAATATCCTCAGGTGCCTGAATTTCTCCGCGATGTTCCACCAGAAGCCGTGGTCCGGATCCATAGGAAGCTTTATGAACGGGAATGCGTTCAGAGCCAAACCTACAAGGAAAATCAGAGCTCCTCTTATCAAGAGTTTCTTGACACTTGCCTTTGAAAGGCTCTCCCCGTATTTTGCAAAGGAGAAGGCCATTGCGGCGCCCACCACAAACAGGAAGAACGGGAAAACGAGATCTGTTGGGGTACAGCCGGCCCAAGCGGCGTGCCTAAGAGGTTTGAAAATATTTCCCCAGCTGCCTGGGTTGTTGACAAGTATCATTCCCGCTACTGTCATGCCCCTCAGAACGTCCAGGGCCACATAACGGGTGGTTTTTGCCTGTGCCATATAGAAAACTTTTTATTCAGCGATACAAAAATACAAAAATTAATACGCCAACATTTGTTAATTTTGTCTCAGCGATGGAATTGTTTTATTCTACAGATATCCGGAAAGACACTGTTCTGCTCAAGGGGCAGGAAGCGGACCATTGTGCC
>JAFZMA010000181.1 GCA_017551215.1 Bacteroidales bacterium
AACAAGAAGTGGGCAGAAGATTTCTCGGCGATAGATCCTCAAGGCACGTCATTTGTGGACAAGGCTTACAGCAAGGCCTACCTGAGGCACATGTTCGTGGCTGGAGAGATGCTGGGCGCGCAGATAGCCAGCAGCCACAACCTTGCCTTCTACCTGGAACTCGTGGCAAAGGCAAGGGAGCACATCGCTGAGGGAGACTTTAAGAAATGGAAAGAGGAGACGATTGCAAAACTGTCGCGGAGAATAAGTTAAAAGCATGAATATCAGCAAAGAGGGATTTAAGAACTGGGTGCGGGATTTCAAGCCGCAGATTACCACAATAGACCGGTATATCATCAAGAAGTTTATCGGCACATACGTGGTTGCGCTGCTGCTGATCATAGGCATTGTCATTATCTTTGACCTCAGCGAAAAAGTTGACAAGTTTGTAACCAACCAGGCTCCGCTCAAGCTGATTGTCTTCCAGTATTACGCCAACTTCATCCCGTATTTCGTGAACATGTTCAGCCCGATGTTCGTGTTTATTACGGTAATTTTCTTCACGTCCAAGATGGCGGCAAACACGGAAATCATTGCCATTCTGGCGGGCGGCATTTCTTTCAAGAGACTGATGTGGCCGTACTTTGTTTCCGCTACGGTGATTGTCATTTTCTCCCTGATTCTCAACCTCTACGTGATTCCGCCGTGCAACAAGGGAAGGATTGCTTTTGAACAGAAATACGTAAAGAAGAAATACGAGAATTTCTCGCGCAATGTCCATTACCAGATAAGCCCGGGCAACTTTATGTACGTGCAGAGTTTTGCTCCAAGCAACAATACCGCATACGGTTTCACATTGGAAACAATAAAGGGACACGACATTGTTTCAAAGCTTAGCGCAACGGAAGCCAGATGGGATACCACGGCTCTTTGCTGGAAACTGAAAGACCATATCCTGCGTACTTATGAAGACGGGCAGGAAACAGTCAAGATAGGCGGACAGCTGGATACATCTATTGCCATTACAGTAGAAGATTTCTACCGGCGCAGAAACACTGTCCAGACCCTTCCGGACGGGCAGCTCAGGAGGCTTATCAGAGACCAGAAGCTCAGGGGAGACAAAGACGTAATGTTCTCTTTGATAGAGCAGAATGAGCGTTGGGCCATGCCGTTTGCGGCGTTTATCCTCACGCTCATCGGCGTATCGCTTTCTTCCGTCAAACGAAGAGGCGGAATAGGTATGAACATTGGTATCGGCATAGCGCTCAGCTTCTCCTACATCCTCTTCTTGAGATTTGCGCAGATGTTTGTCTACAGCGGAAGCCTCCCGCCGTTCATAGCCCTATGGCTCCCGAACGTCCTCTATCTTCTCATCGCTATCTACCTCTACCGCATCGCCCCTAAATAAAAGTCTCACTGACCCAACTTCAAGTTATGCAATTATAAAATTAAAGTTTATATCAGCATAAAATTTTAGCGTACACTGCGAGAAAACATGTTGTAGCCATTAAGAGTTAGCTCCTTTTGTAATTAATATTCAGGAGATGTAGCAAGTACCCCTACGGCTCTGTTTCAAAAAAAGGTATTCCAGTGTGGGCTGAAATACCTTTATTTTCGGGTTTAAACCACGAACGTGGTCTATAACATCAAACTTGCTGATACAAAAGTAACTATTATTTGCTTATATGCAAAAGGAATCTTTTTCAAAAAACTCCTAAATAAATTTGCTTGCCTCATAAATTATTCACACTTTTGAGGAAATATCTGAGGGAGATGAAGAAGAAGGAGTTAAAGACAAAAAGGGAGGATATCGCATTCTGCGATAACCCCCAAAAACCAACACCAGAAAGCAGGATCTTTACCATTAGGAACGTTCAGGTTATTCTTGATCGGGATCTCGCAGAACTATTCGGAGTACAGACATTTCGACTGAATGAGCAGGTAAAGCGCAACTTAAAAAGATTCCCTCAATCGTTTCGGTTCCAATTAACAGAAGAAGAAAAGAACGAGGTTATCGCAAATTGCGATAGGCTCATATCATTGAAATTCCACCCTGGTTTGCCATATGCTTTTACAGAACAAGGAGTTGCTATGTTATCTTCTGTTCTCCATAGCAAGGAAGCCATCGAAATAAGCATCCGTATTATGGAAGCCTTTGTGGCCATGCGTCATTTTATTCTTTCAAATGCTCAAATCTTCCAACGCCTTGAAAGAATAGAATATAAACAGCTTGAAGCAGATCAAAAGTTTGAACAATTGTTTAAGCAGTTGGAGGAGAAAACTGTCACTCCGAAGCAAGGTATTTTCTACGATGGCCAAATCTATGATGCTTACGAATTTGTCAGTAATCTTATTCGGCAGGCAAAAAGAGAAATAATCGTTATCGACAATTACGTAAATGAAGATGTTTTAACAATGCTGGATAAGAGAAATGATGAAGTTAAGGCCACGATATTTACAAAGAGAATATCAACGCAACTCCAATTGGATATTCAAAGACATAATTCACAATACCCTCCAATTGACATCCGGCCATTTGGAAAATCCCATGATCGCTTCCTTCTTATTGACGACCAGGTCTTTCACATAGGGGCTTCTCTGAAGGATCTGGGCAAAAGTTGGTTTGCTTTTTCCCTTATGGAGGATTTAACCCCCAACGATTTAATTTCTAGTATGTAATTCTTCAAAAAAAAAGAGGAGTTTAGTATTCCCCTCTTTCGACTTTGGCCTTGCAGACTTTCAGCATGTCGTCTATCATTTCCTGAAGGCCCCATTTAGGGTTCCAGCCCCATTCCTGACGGGCGCAGCTGTCGTCCATTACATCCGGCCAACTTGCAGCTATGGCGGCTTTTACGGGATCTATCTGATAGTCCCAAGTAAATGACGGTATACGCTTTTTTATTTCTGTGAAAAGTTCTTCCGGAGTAAAGCTCATTGATGCAATGTTGAAGCTGTTGCGGTGAACGAGCTTTGCAGGATCAGCTTCCATTAACTGGGTTGTAGCTTCCAGAGCATCAGGCATGTAGAGCATGTCCATATAAGCGTCTTTTGGAACGGTGCAGGTGTAGCGGCCGTTCTTTACAACCTCGTAGAAAACCTCCACGGCATAGTCTGTGGTTCCGCCGCCAGGAAGGCATCCGTTGGAGATAATTCCAGGGAAGCGCACGCTGCGGGAATCCACGCCAAAACGCTTGAAATAATAATCGCTGAGGAGCTCTCCACTTACTTTGCAGACTCCGTAAATTGTGTCCGGCCTCATTATGGTGTCCTGAGGGGTTTTATAGTGAGGGGTGCTGTTTCCGAAAGCGCCTATGGATGAAGGGGTAAAGAGCGCACACTTGAATTCGCGGGCAAGGTTGAGGGAGTTGAGAAGGGCTCCCATGTTTATCTTCCAGGCAAGGTCCGGATTCATTTCTCCCTTGGCGGAAAGAAGGGCCACAAGGTTGTAGATTCCGTCTATTCCGTATTTCTTAATGGCCTCTCCATAGCCCTGGAAATCAAGGGCATCAAGCTGTATAGCCTCGCAGGTCTCGCTCAGCCTCTTTACAACCTCCGGCCTGACTTCTCCGGCAATGACGTTCTCTGCTCCGTATGTCTTCTGCAGGTGTGGAACCAGTTCTGTGCCTATCTGTCCGCCGGCTCCAACTACCAGTATCTTTTTCATAAATATCTGTTATCTTTATATCCGTGTTTTTAAGACAGGCTTGAGAGTTTAATTAAAAACCTTGAAGCATTTGTCTTATTTGCTCACAAAATTAATAAATAATTGTCTTCGTTTGCATAAATCTTTAATCCGTTAATCGGTGGCAGGAATAATCCATAAAGAAGAACTGTGGGAGGGCATCAGGAAGATGTCCCAAGATCTTGGTTTTGCTGATTGCGGGTGCGCAAAGATTTCCCCGCTCTCCGGCTCGACCGAGGAAGGACGGTACCTGGAGGCGGAGCAGATGGGGCATTTCGGCAAGATGGATTACCTCAAGCGCAATGTGGACAAGCGCATGGATCCCTCTCTGCTGATGGAAGGCGCCCGGAGCGTAATTGTCTTTCTTGCTCCCTTTGGATGCTCAGCGATGGAAAATGGTGAAAACCGGCACGATTACGCTGTGGCGGAAGGCTTAAAGATTTCATCATACGCACTTGGAGAAGACTACCACAAGGTAATCAAGGACAAGCTATACAGGATTGTTTCTTTCATAGAGGAAAGCTGCGGTCAAAAGAAAATCTGCCGGGTATTCACAGATTCCGCTCCGGTTATGGAACGTTCCTGGGCCGTAAGGGCTGGACTGGGCTTCATAGGAAAGAACAACTTCCTGATAAGCCCGAAAGCTGGCATCAAGAACTTTCTGGGCGTAATAATCACTGCCGCAGAGCTCCCATATTCTGACAAAACGGCAGAAAACGCCTGCGGACAATGCACCCGCTGCCTGGATGCCTGCTCCAGAAAAGCTCTCTACGCCCCGTTCCGTATCGATGCATCCAAATGCCTGTCCTACAAGACCATTGAAGAGCCTCTGGGAGAAGAGAACCCTGCGGACAACGGGCGGACAGAAACAATTGCCCCGAAATGGATATTCGGGTGCGACGACTGTGCAGACGCCTGCCCGTGGAACCGATTCAACAAGCCAGGCTGGCCGGAATTCTCTTCCAACAAAGCTTTCCTTGAGACTTGCGGACGGGATTTTTGGAACAGCATTACCGAGGAAGAATTCCAGCTCCGGTTCAAGGACACTCCTCTGCTTAGGGCTGGCCTTGCCAAAATCAGAAAAAACATATCGCGATGAAAATATTTACGACAGTAGACATTCCAAAGCCGGAAAAACAGCTAGACCTTTCCGGCAAAATTCTCTGCATGGGAAGCTGCTTTGCTGATACTATGGGAGAAAAGCTGGTCCAGCATGGCTTTGACTGTCTTGTAAATCCGTTCGGCACTCTATACAACGTATGCTCCGTATTCAATTCCCTCATGAGGCTTGGAGCGGTGAGCGGAATGATAAGAAGCGATGACAATCCTCTCTTTACAAAAGAGGACGTTATCCTGCATCCAGATGGAAAATATGTTACGTGGAGCCACCATTCGAGATGCTCCGTAAGGCAGGAAGAGGGAACGGCTGAAGACTTCCTCAACAAGGCAAATGAAAACCTTAAATCTGCAGCGGATTACTTCATAAAGGCAGATACGGTAATCATTACACTTGGAACTTCTTACGTATTCAAACTCAAGGGTACTGACTTTGTGGTTTCCAACTGCCACAAATTTCCGGCAAAGGATTTTGAAAGGGTATTCGTGCCGGCAGAAGAACAGACGGATATCCTAAGGCAGATAGCGCAGATGTTCCCGGGCAAGCGTTTCATCCTCACAGTCAGCCCTATCCGCCACCTGGCAGACGGGGCTCACGGCAACCGCATAAGCAAGGCCTCCATCCTTCTGGCCGTAGATAAAGCCATCGCTGAGGAAAAGAATCTTGAATATTTCCCTTCATACGAGATTATGCTGGATGAGCTGAGGGATTACCGCTGGTATGCGGAAGACCTGGTTCACCCTTCCGAGGCCGCAATAAAGTACATCTTTGAAAGGTTTGCAGATACTTTCATCGCCGAGAACTGCAAGGAGCAGATGCAGCGTAACCTAAAGGTTTTCAAGGCTTCACAGCACCAGACAAGATAATCCGGTTTTTTGTTTAACTTTACTTCTGAAAAACAAACAGCATATTATGAAAAGATTTCTTCTCTCACTGATTCTGACCGTTACCGCTTTCTGTGCGGCTAATGCGGGCAAGATCGTTACGGACAGCATCTACAGCAAGACACTGAATTTCACCCACAAATACAATGTGTACCTGCCGGACGGCTACGACAAGTCTGACCGGCAGTATCCGGTGGTCTATCTGCTCCACGGAATGTACGGCGGATACTCGGACTGGGTAAAGATGGGTAACATGAAACTCATTGCGGATGAGTTGATTTCCTCCGGAGAGGCCTGCCCTATGGTAATCGTAATGCCTAATGCCGGAGACTGGGACATATACAAGGTCCAGAACGGCTACTTCAATGTGGAAGGCTGGGCTTACGAGGATTTCTTCTTCAACGAATTCATGCCTGAAGTGGAGAAGAAATACCGCATACTCGGCGATAAGGGACACCGTTCCATCATGGGCCTGAGCATGGGAGGCGGCGGATGCGTGGTTTACTGCCAGAAGCATCCGGACATGTTCTCTTCCTGCTATGCGATGAGCGCCTGGCTGGACACCAAGAATCTTAACGAGGAGAAGGCTAAGCAAAGGGATATGCTCTACATGCTCAACCAAAGCGTCAGGGAGAATTCCGCCATCGCCTTTGTGGAGAATGCAGACCCTCAGACTGTGGAGAAACTCCGTAGCATAAAATGGTTCATAGACTGCGGAGACGAAGACCATCTGCTGGATCAGAACGTTCTCTTCTACCAGAAGATGAGGGAGAAGAAAATCAAGGCGGAATTCCGTGTCCGCAACAGTGGCCATAACTGGGAGTATTGGCACACCGCCCTAAAGATTGCCCTGCCGTTTGCATCGCGGAACTTTTTTTGATTAAGGAATATTGAAATTTATCGCGATTATGAAAAAATATTTTCTCTCTCTGATTCTTCTGCTGGGCATTTCTTTAAGCGCCACGGCAGGCAAGATAGT
Organism: Bacteroidales bacterium; assembly: GCA_017551215.1. Next base: position 6,642 of record JAFZMA010000181.1, read on the forward strand.
CACAGACAGCATCTACAGCAAAAAACTGAATTGCTGGCAGAAGTACAATGTGTATCTCCCTACCGGTTTTGACAAGTCAGACAAGCAGTATCCGGTTGTCTATCTGCTCCACGGCCTGTACGGAGACTATTCCAACTGGGATAAGTCCGGTGGAATGAAACTCATTGCAGATGAGCTGATTGGCAGCGGAGAGGCCTGCGAGATGGTGATTGTTATGCCTAACGCCGGACGCTCAGACGTCAGGACCTACCAGAACGGATACTTCAATGTGGAGGACTGGCCTTACGAGAACTTTTTCTATCAGGAATTCCTGCCTGAAGTGGAGAAGAAATACAGGATACTCGGCGATAAGGCCCATCGCGCAATCATGGGCCTTAGCATGGGCGGAGGCGGAAGCGTGGTTTACAGCCAAAGGCATCCGGACATGTTCTCTTCCTGTTACGCCATGAGCGCCTGGCTGGATAACGAGACCGGAGAGGTAGGCGGAAAGAACCAGAAAAAAGACAAGCTCTTCATAGTCTGCGAGAGCGTAAAGGACAATTCCGCCGTCAAGTTCGTGGAAAATGCAGACGAGGCAACCGTGGAGAAACTAAGAACCGTGAAGTGGTTCATAGACTGTGGA
>JAFZMA010000182.1 GCA_017551215.1 Bacteroidales bacterium
CAGACTGCACAAATCGCTGAGAAAAATATGATTGAAACTAATCTTTTCATCTTACTTCAGATTTACTTTCCAGTAGATTACAGGCAGCATCGTTACAACCATTATCAAAGAGCCGATTCCACCTGCAAAAATGGTTACTCCTACAGGCATCCAGAAAGATGAGCCTGCGATTATCATAGGCACAACTCCAACGGCGGTTGTGGCGGTTGTGAGGAAGATTGGAACCATCCTTCTCTTGCCGGCATCGTAGGCGGCTTGCTTTACGGCCTGATTGTAGGAGTCCTTGTCGTTTCTCCAGTCTGGATGCTCTTCTGCATATTTGGCTACCAGTGAGTTGGCATGCTCGTAGATGAGAATCTGGTTTCTCATTATCATCCCCATAAGGGTGATAACTCCAAGTATGGAAGTCAGGCCAAGCAAGCGGTTAAGAAGAGCCAGACCTATCAAGGTTCCAGGGATCATCAGAGCCAGTGCGGCTATGCAGACCGAGGTAATGCCGAATTTCTTGAAGTTGAACAGCAGGAAGAAAAAGATAATGATCATCGCGATAAGAACTCCTCCAACTATCTGAGGCAGAGCCTCGTTGTCATATTCCAGTTCGCCTCCGGTTTCCGTTCTGACTCCCTGTGGAACGCTGATTTCCTTTTCCATAATCCTTCTCAGTTTCTTCTCTACAGGGCCAGCGTATGTGCCCTGTGCGAACTGGGCGGTTACAGTCATGCACCTTTCTCCTTGACGGTGGTTGATGCGTGAGTGGCTCCATTTAGGTTCCACCGTGGCTATCTGACGGAGAGGAACTGTGCTGTTGGAGCCAGTTGTCACTCCGGAGAGAACAGTTGGCAACGTGGAAATGCCTATGTCGCCGAGACCAGAAATAGTGAGGGCTGAAGCGTCTTTTATTATAATGGGCACTTGGTAATCTTCTTCCCATATTTCACCGGCTTTGATATCGGAGGTATTGGCGGCTAGTTCTATAGAGGCCACGGTGCGGTTGATTCCTGCAAGCGAAGAAGCAACTGGATCAAGCGTTATGTTAGCCACAGGATAAGGCTGAAAATAATCGGTATGTACCCATTCAAGCTCCGGCATCTGGCGCATCCTGTCCATAAGCTGCTCTGAAGCAGCCTGAAGCGAGTCTATGTCTTCTCCGTAGAACCTGTATTCCAGTTCTTGCACTTCCAGGTAATCCAGGCGTTTGAATCTGATATAAGCCTGTGGAAAAGCTTCTGAGAAAGCATTCTGGTATTTATTGAGAAGTTCAATCGTGGCCTTGTCTGACTTGGTGTTAACAATGAGCTGGGCAAAGTTTCTTCCAGCCATTTGAGGGGCATAGCAGATCATGAACCTTGGAGACGAGCAGCCTATGAAACTGGTTATGCATTTCACCTTCTCGTCTTTCTGGATGGCTTTCCTCAGCGAATCGGCAACAAATCGGGTGTCTTCCAGCCCCTTGCCCTCAGGAAGGAAAATCTCTACGGCGAACTGGTCTCTGTCTGCAAATGGGAACATCCTGATTTTCAGCTTAGGAATCAGCAGACAGCTCAGCAGAATAATGGCGATTCCGCCAATAATTGTAACGTATGGCATCCGGAATGTAAACCCCAAGACTTTCTCGTATAGGCTTTGTACTGTCTTGGTTACGGCGTTTCCTTTGGTGGATATCTTGTCCGGAGTCATTATCTTTGTCTCAAGGAACGGGATCAGCAATACCGCCAGGAACAAAGACACCATAAGATTAATGGTAATTGTCACAGGAAAATCTTCAAGGGCATCGTGGAAGGCTCCTGTCATAGTAATAAGCAGCGGATAGAAAATCACGCAGATGCAAAGCGTGGCAAGCATCATAGGCATAAAATACTGCTTTACTGAAGACAGGGCCGCTTCTTTTGGACTCTGGCCGTTCCCAATGTATTCCAGATATCCGTCAATTACCACTATGGAATTGTCCACAACCATTCCCATTACCACGATCAGAGCGGCAAGAGTGACAATATTCAGCTCGATCCCAGCCAAATACATTATGGCAACCGATATGAATGTGCTTAGAGGAATTGTAATGGCTGCCACAATCGCTGAGCGTAGAGGGAAGAGAACCATCATCACCAGAATGATAACCGCCATTGAAATGAGCAGGTCTCTGAGGAAATCCCTCACGCTTTTGCCAACAACTTTAGGCTGGTCTGCGATTCTGGTTATTATTACATCTTCAGGCAATTCCTCATTGCGGAAATCGGATATAACCTTGTCAACTTCTTTCCCGTATTCAACTATATTGTTGCCAAGATTCATCTCCATAGAGAGCAGTATGCAAGGATGCCCGTCCTGGCTGATGTAGCTAGAGTTATTGTCATACTCTCTAACTACCCTTGCAATGTCTCTGACTCTGACCGTCTTGCCTGTTGAAGGGTCGCTGAAGACAATGAGTTCTTCAATTTCCTTTTCGCTGTTTTCTGCTGGTTCTATATGAATAGGGGTTACCTGGGATGTTCCGGTAATGCTTCCGCTGACAGTTGTGAGATTCTGAGTCTTGAGGGCATTCAGGAGCATCTGCTGGCCTATGCCGTATGCCTGAAGTCTCTGGCGGTCAACATAAACGCTTAACTGTTCCTGCCGCTGGCCAAATGTCCTCACGTTTGCAACTGACGGTATTCTGCGAAGATTGTCAGAGAGCTTGTCTGTATATTCTTGAAGTTCGCGATAGCTTCTTTGGC
>JAFZMA010000183.1 GCA_017551215.1 Bacteroidales bacterium
AGTCCTACCCCTTATCGCGGTGTAGCGTAGCTTCGATTCCTACCCAAAATCGTAGCGAAGCGAAACGTCGAGTACTACCCCAGCACTTTCGAAGGCTTTTCTTCAAACAACTCATAAAGAACTTTTGCTTGAGATAATGAAAGATGGAGTAAAGATTTATGGATAACACCCAAAATGATAGACCTTTCAACTAGCCCAAAACCGTTTAAGTTTCTTTAATGGTTTTGGCAAAAACCGTTAAAAAAAGTTGACAGGTTTTACCATCTTGTTCTATTATAGAGACATGTCAGACCTCAAGGAAATACTTAAGCAGATAATCACAAGCAACCAGAACAGACCGGACGAGGAAATCATACACAGAGATCTTCAGATAGAGAGGATCCCTAAGAAAGCAACTGTAGTGATAGGTGTGCGCCGCTGTGGCAAGACAACCCTTCTCGATGAATACGCGCAGTCTCTTGTTGCATCAGGAATCGGAAAAGACAGAATCTGCAGAATAGACTTCTCGGATGACAGACTTGTCGAATTGGGAAATGGTTCTCCATCGGTGATTGCGGATGCATATTATGAATTGTATCCCGGGAACCATAATGAAAAGGTCTATTTCTTCTTCGACGAGATTTACCATGTGAAAGACTGGGAGTTGTTCATCAACAGGCTTCAGACAACAGAAAACTGTGAGGTCAATATCACAGGTTCAAGTGCAAAGATGCTCGTTCAGGAAACCTCTACGGAACTGGGAGGAAGAAAACTCGGTTGGGAGCTTTTCTGCTATTCATATCGTGAATTTCTCCGGGCGAAAGGAGAACAGGAAACCCTTCAATACTCATCTGAATTCAAAGACCGACAGAGTAACCTGTTCAATGAATATCTACAGATCGGAGGATTCCCGGAAGCCGGCCAGTTCCAGACGGAAAGAGCCAGAAACCTGTTTTTCCAAAATACTCAGAATGACATAGTTTACAGAGATATTCTTCTGCGGCATGACATATCCAAACCTGCAGCGCTGAAGACGATGGTTCTCCTTCTGTTCAGCATGATGGGACAGCCCATGTCAATTACAAAGCTGTACCAGAGACTTATGGGTATGCGTGTGGAAATATCAAAACCTCTTGTGACGGAGTATCTTGAATACATCAAGGAAACGTTTGCCGTCTATCTTGTACCCATAAGGAGCAACAACCAGGCTGTCAGGGCAACGAACGACAAGAAAGTCTTCATAGCGGATCATGCAATGGCGGCATCGGTTGTAGGAGGGCTCTCCTTCGATTACGGTCATAAGATGGAAAATATCGTGTTTCTGCATCTGAGAAGGAATACACCTGAAGTATTCTATTACAGAACTGCATCCGGATTTGAAGTGGATTTTGCTGTAGGGACAGCCGATAACATCAAGCTTATTCAGGTATGTAAGGACATCTCAGACGAGAAAACATACGTTCGAGAAATCAGAAGTCTGAAGGAAGCCATGACTGAACTCAAGACAAAGGAAAGCCTTCTTATCACATTGGATCACGAAGAAACTCTCACATTCAAAGAAGGAACAATCAGGATTCTGCCAATCTGGAAATACCTCCTGAGCCAGTAGCACAGAGACCCTCCGAAACACTTATTTCCTGCCTCACAGCCAGTGGATACGGGTCTCGTCAAAGCGGTTCTGCTGGGGGCGTTCCTCAGCGGGATAGCCGAAGGGGAAGACTGCGAAAGCCCTGAGGCCTGAAGGCATATCGATGGCCTGTTCCACGGCTTTCATCCTGTTTTCATTGGGAGCAGTGCCGATCCAGACCCCTCCCAGGCCCTGTGCGTCGGTTTCGAGCCAGAGATTCTCCATGGCTATCGAGAGGTCAATGTGGGCATATTCCGGCAACCTGCAGTCGGTCTTGTAGGCGGCTACTATGGCAACCGGTGCTGTTGCAACCATCTTGCCGTACGGACAGGCCTTGGACAGATCCGCAAGCATTGTCCTATCCGTCACAACAAAGAACTCCCAGGGCTGCTGGTTGGTTGCGGAAGGAGC
>JAFZMA010000184.1 GCA_017551215.1 Bacteroidales bacterium
CTGCTTATAGAGCCTTACTATGAGGGCAAGCCAGAGAACAACAAGTTCAAGGTAGACAACCAGGAGATGGTTCTCAACGTAAAGGGCAAGGAGGAATATCCACTTGAGTGGGGCGGAAAGCTCGAGTACTACAACTGCGTTGTGGGTGGAGCTATTGACGCACGCTTCATGCCGGCTATCCTCAAGGGTATTATGGAGAAGATGACCGAGGGTCCTCTTACCGGATCATACGCCCGCGATATCCGCGTTTACGTTTACGACGGAAAGATGCACCCGGTAGATTCCAACGAACTCTCCTTCAAGCTTGCAGCAAGAAACGCATTCAAGGAGGCCTTCAAGAAGGCTGGTCCAAAGATCATGGAGCCTATCTACAACATAGAGGTAATGGTTCCTTCCGACTGCATGGGAGATGTTATGAGTGACCTCCAGAACCGCCGCGCCCTCATAGAGGGAATGCAGAGCGAGAACGGCTTTGAGGTGCTCAAGGCAAGAATTCCTCTGGCAGAGCTTTACAGATATTCAACCACTCTCAGCTCCCTGACATCAGGTAGAGCAACCTTCACCCAGAAGTTCGCTGAGTATCAGCAGGTTCCTGCTGACGTTCAGGACAAGCTGCTGAAGGCTTACGAGGAGAGCGAAAAAGACGAATAATGATAATCAGCTGCCAAGATATCACCAAGGCCTTTGGGACCCAGAGGGTTCTCAAGGGCCTTAGTTTTAATGCGGCGGAAGGAGAAGTCCTTTCCATTGTCGGAGCCAGTGGTGCCGGCAAGACAACTCTGCTGCAGATTCTGGGAACCATTCTTGTCCCCGACAGCGGAAAAGTTTTCATAGACGGAGAGGATGTTTTTTCTCTTTCCGGCAAGGCCCTGTCCGCTTTCCGAAACCGGAAAATCGGGTTTGTTTTCCAGTTCCACCATCTGCTTCCGGAGTTCACGGCAGCGGAGAACGTGATGCTTCCCGCGTTGATAGGGAAGTATGAGGGTGCTTCTTTGGAGAAACTGACAGACAGGCAGATACGCACGCGTGCGGAAGAACTCTTGGCAGAACTCGGACTTAAGGGCAAGGAGGAAAGCCGCCCGTCTCAGCTTAGCGGCGGAGAGCAGCAGAGGGTTGCCATTGCAAGGGCAATGATAAACAATCCGAAAATACTGTTCGCAGATGAGCCGAGCGGAAATCTGGACAGTGCTACCAAGCAGGAACTCCACGATCTGTTTTTCCGAATGAGGGAAACTCACGGCCAGACGATTGTAATCGTTACCCATGACGAGGAACTGGCCGCCCGATGCGACAGATGTCTCCATCTTAAAGACGGCGTTTTTGAATGACGTTCAACTTCAAGAAATTTTCTGTTCAACAGGACTCCGCCACCATGAAGGTGAATACGGACGGAGTTCTTGTAGGCGCCTGGTTCACCGTCTGTTCCAAAGAGGACCAGAAAATTCTGGACATAGGGAGCGGAACCGGGGTGATAGCCCTGATGGCAGCCCAGAGACTGCAGGAAAACAATGTTTCCAGATTCCGTGTGGACGCGGTTGAGATAGACACTCCATCTTCTGCGGAAGCGCTCTGTAATTTTTTTTCTTCTCCATGGGCGGGGCATTTGAAAATGTTCAACGCCCCCCTGAATTTCTTTGCGGATAACTGTCCGGAAAAATATACTGGAATAGTTTCCAACCCTCCGTATTTCAACAACTCGCTCAAGAATCCGTCCTTATCAAAGAGACTTGCCAGACACACGGACAGTCTTTCATATCAGGAGATTATAGTATCTTCAAAAAAACTTCTCGTGCCCGGAGGAATCCTTTCCGTTATTCTTCCTCATGAAGAATCTGCCCTTTTTATTTCCATCGCGGAGGAAAAAGGTTTTGCTGTGAAAAGAATGTGCAGGGTGTTTGCAAAAGAGGGGGACGCAAGCCCTAAGAGGGTGATGATAGAGTTTGCCTTGCACCCGCAAAAAGCAAATGCAGAGACCTCTTTCCAAGATCTCTGCATTATGGGGCCAAATCTCGAGTTTACTCCTGCCTACAAGGCTCTTACGGGAGATTTTTACCTCAAGTTTTAACGCGGCAGTTTGTCTGGCCGTGGCTGTTGAACAGGCTTTCTCCACTCGCGGATAAGGCTGTTCATAAACCTTTCCTCCACCATCCTTACCATAGCGGCCTTTTTGATAGGCAGAACTTTCTGATACTCGTAATAGTGAAGTTTCTGCAGGGAGGAGACGCGCTCCAGGTTTTGATAGTAAGTTTCTGCAAGAGAGCGGATTTCCTCGTCAGATCTTTCCTCTTTGCATGCATCCTGAAGTGCCTTTGCGCTTTTGCGCATTTCCTTGCGTGCGGCGTTCATTTCCTTCTCGCACTTGTCGTAGACAGGCCAGAAAACCTTTGCCTCCTCGCTGTTCAGTTCAAGTGCTTTGGTAAAGAAGGCTATCTTGCGGCTCTGGATTTCCTCCATTGCCTTTTCTTTGTTGAACTTGTTGTCTTTTTTTGCGCCGTCGGTTTCTTTCTGGGCGAATGTCATGCTGCAGAAAGAAAGAGCCAGAACCAGAAATAAAAACTTTTTCATTGTGAGTGTTATTTATTTGAGATTTCTTCCGCCAGAAGACCTGGGAAAGACGGAGCCATCAGTGTTATATATTCTTCTATTATATCGTTTTCTTCAGAATTGCCGAAATCTTGAGCGTCATCTGAAACATCCTCATAATCAGCGTACAGGCGGTTAACTTCTATTGCCCCGAAGTCCTTTACAAGGCTGTCCAGCATTTGACCCTCCTCTGTGTTTTCTGCGTTCTTGGCCAAACGGTCACGGGAATTCTGGGTAAGGCGCATTACGCCCCATCCGAGCCCCGCTATGATAAGGAAAGAGGCGGCCAGTGCGGCTGCCGGCTTAAGTATCTTGGCAAGAGAAATCCACCATCCCTTCTTTTCAGAAGGAAATACCTTCTCAGCGATCCTTTCTTCCAGGCTCTCGAAATAATTTTCGGGAGTTGTGAAAGGGACCCGCTTCATCCTCTCGTCTTCAAGTATGTCCAGTCTGTTCTTTTCCATTTTCTTTCAATTGTCTGCTTAATTAGATACCGAGAAAGATAAAAAGTAAATTGTTGGTTTTTATCCCAGCCGGATATTTTTGGCTATCTTTTTATAAGCCAAAGAATATGAAGCTTTTACCGCGGCCGGATTACTGTCCAGGATATTGGCGATATCCGCATAATCCATATCGTGGAAATACCTCATGGTGAAAATAGCACGCTGCTTGTCCGGCAGTTTTGCAACTTCCCATTGAAGCAGCATCTGGATGGTCTCTCCGCGGAAATACGGGTCGTCAGTTATCTTGTTTATAAGTCTGTTTTCAAATGACGTAAGGGAGAATTTGTTGTAAAGACGCTCCTTCTTCAGAAATGTGAACGCCTCGTTTGTGGCTATGCGATAAAGCCATGTGTAAAGGCCGCTTTCCCAACGGAAAGAAGGAAGCCCCTTCCATGCCTTGAGAAATGTGTTTTGAAGAAGATCGTCGGCATCTTCGTGAGACATGACCAGTTCCCTCAAATGCCAGTAGAGCCTCTTTGAGTATTCTCTGACGATGAGGTTAAAAGCCTGTGTTTGCCCTCCTTCTGACGTGTATATGTCTTGAATCTCCCTGTCGGTCATAATGGCGGCCGCAAGCGGCTTATTAAACGGCTGTGATGTGCTGCCTATTTTCTGGCAACCGCTCTTCTTGCCGCGGCTACTATGTGCTCTGCATCCAGTCCGTAGGCTTTCATCAGCTCTGCAGGGGTTCCGCTCTGCCCGAATTTGTCAGCTATGGCCACAAACTCCAGCGGTGCTGGATGATGCGAGGCCAGAAGCCCGGCTATCATCTCTCCCATACCTCCAAATATGAAATGCTCTTCAGCGGTAACCACGCATCCCGTCTTTTCAATAGACTCCAAAATGGTGCCATAGTCAAGCGGCTTGATTGTGGCCACGTTTATGACGTCTGCGTAAACGCCTTCTTTTTCAAGTTCCTCCGCAGCCAGCAGGGCTTCCCATACAAGATGTCCGCAGGCAAGGATAGTGACGTCTTTACCATCGCTGAGCTTATATGCCTTGCCTATTTCAAAAGGCTCGTTTTCCGGGGTGAAGTTTGGCACACTCGGTCTTCCAAATCTCAGATATACCGGGCCTTTGTGCCTGGCGGCGGCAATGGTGGCGTTCTTGGTCTGGTTGAAGTCGCAAGGAACCACAACGCTCATTCCCGGAAGCATTCTCATAAGGCCGATATCTTCCAGAATCTGATGGGTTGCGCCGTCTTCTCCAAGTGTGATTCCTGCGTGAGAAGCCGCAATCTTAACGTTTGTTTCCGAGTAACATACAGCCATTCTAACCTGGTCATAAACCCTTCCGGCGGCAAAGGCGGCAAATGTGCCCACAAACGGAATCTTGCCGTTGAGAGAAAGGCCGGCAGCCACGTTAATCATGTTTGCTTCCGCTATGCCGCACTGGAAAAACCTGTCCGGAAATTCCTTGGCAAAGCCGTCCATCTTTACAGAGCCTTTCAGGTCTGCGGCAAGAGCCACAACATCCTTGCACTCACGCCCTATGGCCAGAAGTCCTTCTCCAAATCCTGAGCGCGTGTCTTTATTTCCTGTATTTGTGTATTTGGTCATGTCCTTGAATTTTAAAGGTTAAAAATCTCCGAGAGTTTCCGGAATCTGCTTAAGGGCAGCCTCGCACTCTTCCGGTTTAGGGGCCTTGCCGTGCCACTTGCAGGTACCTTCCATAAAGTCCACACCCTTGCCCATCACGGTCTTGAGCATAACCATAACAGGCTTTGGCTCAATCTGCTGCAGCTCTTCCGCCAACTTAATCGCAGAGAGAATGTCTTCTATATTGTTTCCATCCTCAGCGATGACAACATTCCACCCGAAGGCTTTCCATCTCTGGTCCAGGTGGTCCGGGCCAATCACCTCTTCTGTGGTTCCATCTATCTGCTGTCCGTTCCAGTCTGTGAAAGCGATGATATTGTCTATCTTGTGGTGGGATGCAAACTGCGCGGCTTCCCAAATCTGGCCCTCCTGGCTTTCTCCGTCTCCCACAAGGCAATAGACTTTGTGGGTGTCTCCCGCAAGCTTCTTTCCAAGGGCGGCTCCAACCGCCACGCTGAGGCCCTGTCCCAGAGACCCGCTGGCCTCGAATATTCCCGGAAGATTGGTGTCCGTTGCCGGGTGGCCCTGAAGGCGGCTTCCTATCTTGCGGAACGTTGCAAGTTCCTCTACCGGAAAATATCCGCTCCTTGCAAGGGCGCTGTAGAGCAGCGGAGACTCGTGCCCGCAGCTGAGGAAGAACATATCTGCATCTTTTCCGCTACGGTCCCAAGTCTTGGGATTGTGCCGCATCTTGTTGAAATACAGCACCGTTACAACATCTGTGGAGCTGAGGCTTCCTCCCGGATGCCCGCTCTTTGCAGCTGTCACCATCCTGAGTATATCCCTTCGGATCTGACAGGCAATATCTTTCAGTCTTTGGATATCAGACATAATCAATAAAATATCTGTTTTATACTGATTTCAAATTTAGTTATTTTTGCATCGCGATGAAAACAATCAGGAACTTTTGCATTATAGCACATATAGATCACGGCAAATCCACGCTGGCGGACAGGATGCTCGAGGTTACGAATACCGTTACCAGCCGCGAGATGGAGGCCCAGGTGCTGGATTCCATGGATCTGGAGAAGGAGAAGGGCATTACCATCAAGAGCCACGCCGTGCAGATGAAGTATACAAAAGACAATCAGGAATATACGCTCAATCTTCTGGATACGCCCGGGCACGTGGATTTCTCGTATGAGGTTTCCCGTTCCATTGCGTCTTCAGAGGGGGCTCTTCTGGTTGTGGATGCCACCCAGGGCATCCAGGCCCAGACCATATCCAACCTTTATCTTGCTCTGGACCACGACCTTACAATTATCCCGATTCTCAACAAGATAGACATGGAAGCCGCAGAGCCTGAGCTTGTAAGAGACCAGGTATGCGATCTTCTCGGCTGTGACCCGGACGAGGTTCTAATGTGCAGCGCAAAGACCGGAGAAGGAGTTCCGGCTATTCTGGATGCTATCGTAGACAGGATACCGGCTCCGGTAGGAGATCCAGACGCTCCGCTTCAGGCACTGATATTCGACTCCGTTTTCAATCCGTTCCGTGGCATCATAGCATACTTTAAAGTGGAAGCCGGAAGTATCCATAAGGGAGAGAAAGTCAAGTTCTTCAACACCGGAATGGAATATACTGCGGACGAGGTTGGAACAATGGGCCTGAAACTGAACCCGAAACCCGAAATCGGTTGCGGAAACGTTGGCTACATCATAAGCGGAATCAAGAGTGCCGTTGAGGTAAAGGTCGGCGATACAATAACATCTGTCCAGAACCCATGCAAGGAGGCTATTGCCGGATTTGAGGAAGTTAAGCCAATGGTATTTGCCGGCGTATATCCCGTAGAGACAGACGAATACGACCAGCTCAAGGTTTCTCTGGAAAAGCTTCAGCTCAACGATGCGTCTCTGGTGTTTGAGCCGGAGAGTTCCATGGCGCTGGGCTTCGGTTTCCGCTGCGGATTCCTGGGGCTTCTGCACTTGGAGATAGTCCAGGAAAGGCTCTACAGGGAGTTCGACATGGACTGCATCACCACGGTTCCGAACGTTTCCTTCAAGGTCTATACTACAGACGGCCAGTGTCTGGATGTCCACAACCCTTCCGGCCTTCCGGAGGTTACCATGATAGACCACATAGAGGAGCCTTATATCAGAGCTCAGGTCATAAGCAAGGCAGACTTCTTTGGCCCTATTATGAAACTTTGTCTGGACAAGAGGGGAACCCTTGTAAGCCAGCACTATATAACCACAGACCGTGTAGAGCTTAACTTTGACCTTCCGCTCAGCGAGATAGTCTTTGATTTCTACGACAAGCTCAAGAGCATTTCCAAGGGCTATGCTTCATTCGATTACCACATTACGGATTACCGCCCTGCACAGCTTGTGAAACTGGATATCCTCCTCAACGGAGAACAGGTGGATGCCCTTTCATCGCTCATTCACAGAGACCACGCATACGATTTTGGAAGACGTATGTGCGAAAAGCTCAAGGACCTTATCCCGCGCCAGCAGTTCGACATTGCAATCCAGGCTGCAATAGGCGCAAAGATCATTGCAAGGGAAACCGTCCGCCAAGTAAGGAAAGACGTTACCGCCAAGTGCTACGGCGGAGATATTTCCCGTAAGCGCAAACTCCTTGAAAAACAGAAGAAAGGAAAGAAGCGCATGCGCCAGGTAGGTCAAGTACAGGTGCCTCAGAGCGCCTTCATGGCCGTCCTCAAACTCTAACACAAAAAGACATTAATACTGTTATGGAACAAGAAGAATACAACAATTTGCCGGACTCCCAGAAATGGTCTGCAGCAAAAAGAGACATGATAGCCGGAGCGCTGTGGTGCATTGGTGGCCTGGCAGTCACATTCCTTTCTTACTATTTTGCCAAGAACGGATCCAAGTACATACTGGCATACGGCGCTGTTCTGTTCGGAGCGTTTCAAGGAATACGCGGTCTTGTAAACTATCTGAAATTAACCAGGCGTTATGACGAACCGGAAAAATTCCGCAAAGGCCTTGTGCTGGGTATTTTGGCTATAGTGGCGGTTGTTGGTTTGAGCGTGTGGGGCTACAACAGGACACATGCCGGCAACGTGAAATTTCTGTCATACGAACAGGTTATTCAGGACGATGTGGCCGGCGTGACATTCACCATCCCTTCAGAATTCAGTGAAGTGGAAAAGGATGAATTACCGGAAACGGACAGCTCTTGCTTGATGGCTTATTATTATACCGTTGGTCCAGACAAAGGCATATCGGTAGAAACCACCAGAAACCTGTTTGCTTTGCTGGCCGCCAAGTATATATTGTCGGACACAACAAAATATGACCAGAAGGATACCGCTGAGATGTCCCGGGCCATAGAAGATATCTTCTCCTATAAAGAGTACTTTAACCTTCTGGACAGTACCAATATGGAAGAATTATTCTATGATTCGTACGGTTATATTATCGGGGAACGGACATATTTAAAGAGCGCGGGCTATCTGGGGGATGGGGTATCCGCTGTAATTTTCCGTACCAAGAACGACTATTCCATGGTTGAAATACGGGTTCTGTATGACTCTGACCAGATTGAGACAAACCGGGAGATGGAAAACTGGGCTAGCGACTTCATAAAAACCCACTTCAAATATTCCGCTCCAGCCCCAGAACAATCAGTTGTTATAAATTGGGAGAATTGAAGTTGAAGGAGATGGTTTGGGTTGAGTCTCCGCGACGGATTGTAAGGATTATGGATGTCATTTCATCGAAGAGGGTCTTCTGCTCGTCAAGACTTATTGTTTTTACGTCTTTCCCGTTGATTGTCAGAATTTGATCCTTGTTTTTAAGACCGGCCTTTTCCGCGTTGGAATCTTTGATGATGCAGTTGACTACCCAGCATCCGAGAGTCTTGCTGCGATCTGTATAGGCAAAGCCCTCGACAGGGCATTTAAACGGTTTGCTGTAGTTTTGGTTAGGCCTGAGATACAGAGTTTTGCCCGGCAGGTCCATTATCATGTCAAAACGTTCCCAGAAATCGTTTCCTACAATACCGATGTATTCACTTGCGGCAAGCGCTCCGCCGGTATTCAGGCTGTAATCCATTACTACATCGCTGAGGCTGAAAGGGCCGATGCTTGCTTTTTCTGCCCGGAAATAGCATCCTGCAGCCTCTCCGCCAACACCTCCGTGAGCCAATGCATAAGTCAAAACAGGAGAAATGTTTCTAAGGGAATGCTGTTTTGCAACTGCAGCTGTAAAGGTAACGGTTCCTCCGCTTCCAAGATCCACAAGAGCTTCCCCGGTTATGACCTTATCTTTGCTTGCGGTAACTGTTATCGGAACATAGATTCTGTTGTTTGCATATCTGATGGTTATCTTGGTAAATCCATCTATATCAGCGTTGTCCAACTTATCCAGGAAGGCCATCTTCTCATTCTTGTAATCTATGGATATTATCTTTCCGCTAAAATCCGAAATGCCAAGGAGCCCGTCTGCATAATCTCCGATAATCGGCTTCAACTGAAAGATAGGAGAGACTTTGCTTGTATATTCTTTTCCACCGGCGGTATAAGTAAGTTCACCGATGATTATTCGGACAAATTCCTTTTTATTCCCGGAACCGCCCATCTGGGCCTTGCCCATATTTTTGTATTTGTAGGTGCATCCGGCAAAGAAGGTACTGTCCAGGCAGGTGTAAGGAGAACCGGTGTCAAATGCAAGATTTGCCGGCTGTCCGTTTATCTCTGATTGCACATAAATATGGCTGTAGTATTTGATATCGGACGTGTTCTTCTGCCCAAAGATTTGCAGGCAGAAAAATGTGGCGAGGCCCAAGAGCAAGAATCTTTTCATAATTACACTCC
>JAFZMA010000185.1 GCA_017551215.1 Bacteroidales bacterium
CTTTTCTCCGCCCTTGATAGATGCGTATGAACCTATTATTCCGCCAATTACATTTCCAACAGCGTATATGAGGGCTATTCCCCAGTGAACCTGTCCGTAGATGATGAATACGGCCAGGGCAAGGGGCGTGTAGATGGTTACGGCAAACTGCTTTATGGCGTTGGAGCGTATCATGTCCAGTCCCAGCAGGAAGAAACTGCCGAACATTATCAGAAGGCCCACGCCGGAGTGGGTGAATCCGCCGTAAACTCCAATGGCGGTGAAAATCAAGAAAACCCACACATCGCTGAGCCCAGGGCGGTAATGCTGCTGCGTTGCCACGGGCTCTCCGGAATTTTGGTGATCTATGGGCTCTCCGGAATTATGCTGTGCTGAGGACTTTGCGGAATCCTGCTGCGGTGCCACGGGCTCTCCGGCTGATCTTCTGGCGGCCACTTTCTTGCGGTCTATGAACAGGAGGATGGACATGATTGGCAGCAGTATGGCCATCACGATTTCTATGACCTTTACGTGGAGGACGGCGGCCAGAAGAGCTCCGAAAATGGCTCCGCAGCCAACCGGTATGCCGACCTTCCACCCGGTTTTCATATCCAGATAGCCTTTCTTCTTGAAAATGACAGAGGTAGTGATGAACTGGAGCAAAACTCCTACGCGTGTGGTTCCGTTGGCCACGTTTATAGGGAGCCCCATCATCATGAACAGGCCGTAAGATATAGCCGTAGCCATTCCGGCTATGGTGTTGATAAAGCCTACAACAGCTCCGCATCCGACAAGCAGGAGTATTATCCTGTAATCTGTAAACGGGGTTGTACTCAAAAAGTTATGGAGCTGCTCAAACATATCGCCGGCTTTATTTGATTGCCCTTTGGACAAAGATAATGCAAATTGGCAGTGTGGCGTAAAATGTTACTGACAAAATGTCCACACTCCTAATAAAAGGGACGGTGGCAAAGAAATTGTCATGCATAATACTGCATTTTAGACTTTAGAACAAACAAAAAATCAATTGATATGTCAAGACACAGGAACAAAAACCGGATAGAAACAACTGAAAACCAAAAGGATTCAACAATCGCTGAGCCTGAAACTGAAGGAACTGCCGGAAAGGCTACGGCCGGGGAGGCGGCTGATAAAGCTTCATCCGAGGAGAGCTCTGCTAAAGCCCCTTCCGGTGAGAGCGCTGATAAAGTCTCTTCCGGGGAGACAGCTGAGAGTCTTCTGGAAAAGGAGAAGGAAAAGGTTGAGGAAGAGAAGAAGAAATATGTGTATCTGATGGCGGAGTTCGACAATTACCGCCGCCGTGTTTCACAGGAGAAGCTGGATCTTATAGATACTGCCTCCAAGGGTGTAATCAACGATCTGCTACCGGTTGTGGACAACTTTGAGAGGGCTCTCAAGTCTTTGCAGGAGTCTGAAGCAAGCGAGTCCGCAAAGATGGGTACTGAGCTGATATACAAGCAGCTGCTGGATGTCCTCAAGAAGAAGGGCGTTACAGAGATTGAGGCGATGGGAACGGAACTGGATACAGACGAGCATGAGGCTGTGGCCCAGATTCCGGCCCCGGAGGAAAAACTCAAGGGCAAGGTTGTG
The DNA here is from genome assembly GCA_017551215.1 of Bacteroidales bacterium. Next base: position 1,591 of record JAFZMA010000185.1, read on the forward strand.
GACGTTATCCAGAAGGGTTACAAGCTCAATGGCAAGGTTATCCGTTTTGCAAAGGTTGTAATAGGAATTTAATGACAAGATGGCAGAAAAAAGAGATTATTACGAGGTGTTGGGCGTCTCCAAGGATGCTTCTGCGGATGAGATAAAGAAGGCATACCGCAAGCTTGCCCTGCAATACCATCCAGACCGTAATCCGGGAGACAAGGCCGCCGAGGAGAAATTCAAGGAGGCGGCTGAGGCTTATGATGTGCTCAGCGATGAAAACAAGCGCAAGCGTTACGACCAGTTCGGATTTGCGGCTGATCAGGCAGGCGGATTCAGCGGCGGAGGATTCTCCGTAGAAGACATTTTCCGCAATTTCGGAGACATTTTCGGAGGGCATTTCAGCGGCGGTTCAGGTGGTTTCGGAGATATATTCGGAGATTTCTTTGGCGGCGGAGGCTCTGCTTCCGGGCATAGGGTGGAGCGTGGAAGCGATATACGTATTCGCCTGAAACTTACGCTGGAAGAGATAATGACCGGAGTGGACAAGAAGGTCAAGATCAACAAACTGGCTCCTTGTCCTGACTGCGGCGGAAAGGGTGCTGCCTCCGATGCGGA
>JAFZMA010000186.1 GCA_017551215.1 Bacteroidales bacterium
AAGAAGACTGCAAGAAACATTTCTAAGAACACTACAATGGTTATCCCTGCTCACAACATTCCAGCTTTCAAGCCTGCAAAGGTTTTCATGAGCGGTGTAAAGGGCGGTAGAAAATAATTATTATGCCAAGCGGAAAGAAAAGAAAAGGACACAAGATGGCCACTCACAAGCGCAAGAAACGTCTGCGTAAGAACAGACATAAGAAGCGCAAATAGGCTATCTTCGTGTGGTAATAATCTAAGGCAGGGTTATACTCTGCTTTAGATTATTTTTTTATGATATGGAGAAGGATTTGATTATCGATGTCAGCCCTGCTCAGGTGACAATAGCTTTGCTTGAAGACCATCGCCTGATGGAAATCAACAAAGAGCAGAACACCTCTGCGCAGAGCATCGGTGTGGGTGATGTCTATCTGGGAAAAGTCAAGAAGGTGATGCCGGCTCTCAATGCCGCATTCGTGGATATCGGCGACAATAAGGACGCTTTCATCCACTATCTGGATTTAGACTTGAATTTCAAGGCTTTTGACTATTTCACCAGACAGATCAACACTCAAAAGGATCTTCAGACCTTCTACTCCAAAGTCAGGATAGGTCCTGTTCTCGAGAAAGAGGGCAGGATAGATGAAGTTCTCTCGCCGGGCCAGCAGATTGTCGTGCAGATAGTCAAGGAGCCTATATCTACCAAAGGCTCAAGGCTTACGGCGGAAATATCCATAGCAGGAAGAAACATTGTCCTGCTTCCTTTTGCAGATAAGGTAAGCATATCTCAGAAAATCTCCTCCAAGGAGGAGAAGAGGCGTTTGGAACGCCTGGTGCAGAGTATTCTGCCTAAGAATTACGGAGCCATAATCAGAACGGCAGCTGAGGGAAAGAAAGCCGCCGTCCTTGATGCAGAGCTCAGTTCATTGATAGAAAAATGGGAGGGGGGGTGCCGTAAGCTGCAAAGCAGCCGACCGCCACAACTCCTTTTCACTGAGAACAGCAAGACCACAACAATCCTCAGAGACCTTCTGAACGACACATTCTCTTCCATAGAGGTTAACGACGAGTCAACTTTCTATGAGATAAGGGATTACATCAGAACAATAGCTCCCGAGAAAGAGAAAATAGTTAAGCTCTACAAAGGGGAGCTGCCTATAATGGACGCGTTCGACGTCACAAGGCAGATCAAGGGTTCGTTCGGAAAGGTTGTTCCACTCAAGAAGGGAGCGTATCTTATAATAGAACATACTGAGGCATTGAATGTTGTAGACGTTAACAGCGGAACGCGCGTAAAGAAGGGCGTGGAACAGGAGGATAACACCTTCGAGGTAAACATGCACGCCGCAGACGAGATTGCCCGTCAGATGAGGCTCAGGGATCTGGGCGGAATAGTCATAATAGACTTCATCGATATGGACAATGTGGATAACCGCAACAAACTCTACAAGCACATGCAGGAGCTGATGCAGGTCGACAGGGCGAAGCATAACATATTGCCTCTTACCAAGTTTGGCCTAATGCAGATTACCCGCCAGAGAGTCCGTCCCGCAACGGAAATCAAGGTTAACGAGACTTGCCCAATGTGCCACGGCTCGGGCGAGATAGCTCCAAGCCTGATAGCGGACGAGGCTCTTGAAAGACAGCTGGCGTATTACACCAAGGAACGTAAGATAAACTCTTTTATACTTACGCTAAACCCTCTGTTCGAGGCTTACCTTACTAAGCGCAAAGGATTGTTTCACAGTATCTTGAAAGACTGGTGCAGAAAGTATTCATGCTCCATCAAGACAAGAATAGACACTGAACTTCCTCTCTTGGACGCACATTGGAGCGACAAGGAAGGCAATCCTTTGGATCAGGAGTAGAATTTCTCGGCGACTATAGTTGATGCGGCCTCTAGAAAACAGAGAGCCGCATCTTCTTTTTTATTTCTTTGAGGGCAAGGTTCCCGATGCTTCCCAAGTGTTTGTGGCTGAGGGCTTTGACACTCATCTTTTCCTGAGGAAAATCAAATGTGCCTTCAGCCACTTCCTTGCCTACCGCCTTGTAGGCATCTCTGAACGGAACTCCGGAAAGCACCCTTCTGTTCACTTCTTCCACGGTGAACATCTGTTTGTAAACAGGGTTCTTGAAAATGCTTTGGTTTACCTGCATTTTTCCGAGCATGAGAACCGTCGCCTTCAGGCAGCTGTGCATCTTTTCCAATGCGGGGAAGAGCACTTCCTTAAGAAGCTGATAATCTCTGTGATAGCCGTGTGGCAGATTGGTTGTCAGGAGGTTGATCTGGCCGTAGCCGGAAGAGATTATGTTGCAGTTTCCCCTTATGATTTCCCATACGTCCGGATTCTTCTTGTGGGGCATTATGCTGCTTCCGGTAGTAAGGTTGTCCGGGAAGCTTATGAACGAGAAGTTAGGGCACATGTAGATGCAGCAGTCCTGGGCCAGCTTGTTGAGAGTTCCGGCTATCTGTCCCAATGCGGCAGCAATGGCCTTTTCCGTTTTCCCTCTTCCCATCTGAGCCGCTATAGAGTTGTAACTCAGGGTGCTGAAGCCAAGAAGGCGGGTTGTCATCTCTCTGTCCAGGGGAAACGAACTGCCATAGCCTGCGGCACTTCCGAGAGGATTACTGTCAGCTGTCTGGTAAGCGGCCTTGAGCATGAGCATATCGTCTGCCAGAGCTTCCGCGTATGCTCCCATCCAGAGACCGAAGGATGAAGGCATAGCTATCTGGAAATGAGTGTATCCCGGCAGAAGGACATCCTTGTATTTATCGCTGAGCTTTATAAGGAGATTGAACAGTTCCAGAACCTCGTTTTTTATGCCCAGGCATTCGTCCTTGAGGAAGAGTTTAAGGTCCAGGGCCACCTGGTCGTTGCGGCTCCTTCCTGAATGAATCTTCTTGCCTACGTCTCCAAGTTTCTCTGTAAGAAGTAGTTCCACCTGAGAGTGAATGTCTTCCACGCCCTCCTCAAGACGGAATGAGCCGTTTTCTATGCTATGGTAAATCCGGTCCAGGCCATCGCAGAGTATCCTGTGTTCTTCAGGGGTTAAAAGACCGGTTTTCTCCAGCATGGCTATGTGGGCCTTGCTGCCTATGACATCGTATTTTGCCAGCTTGAGGTCAAGTTCCCTGTCTTTTCCTACAGTGAACATTTCCACGGCCTTGTCTGCCTTTATTCCTTTGTCCCAAAGTGTTGCCATTACTCTATTATTTTGGTTTATTGCAGGTTGCGCTAATTTTTCCTATTATGGCTTTATAGCCCTTTATACCGTCTTCAATCTCTTTTAGGGTGATGTACTCGTCTGCCTTGTGGCTTCTTGAACTATCCCCGGGGCCTATCTTTAAAGCCGGAATGTCCAGCCATGTCCAGTCGGAAGACGTGGAGGATATAAATGTCTCTATACCAAGAGATTTTACAGCCTTTACAAGCGGATGGCCCGGTGGCGTCACGCGGCATTTGTGATTCAGGTTCCTGGGCTTGAGCGTGCTGTCTGTTTTTGCAGACAGCCTTGCCGTTATTTCTTCAGGAGTGTAACGCTCGTTCGGTCTGATATCTATCACAAAACTGCATTTGTCCGGAATGGTGTTGTGGTTTTTCCCGGCCTCTATCCGGGTTACGGAAAGCAGTACCGGGCCAAAGAATTCTGATTGTTTCCTGAAGGTGAACCGGCGCAGTTTTTCTATGTCTTTCAGGGCATTGTAAATTGCATTGTCCTTGTTGGGGTGTGCCACGTGAGAGCTTGTACCACTAGCTGTTGCGTCAATTACAAGCAGACCGCGCTCGGCAATGGCGGCTTTCATCCCGGTGGGTTCCCCAACAAGCGCAAAGTCCGGTTTTATGTTCTGTGTTTTCAGATATTCCATCGCTGAGTATAACCCGTCTTTCCCTCCTCTTTCCTCCTGGGTGGAGAGAACCAGAAGCAGGCCGCATCTTTCTTCTTCAGCAACCAGGCTCAGGAAAGTGACCAGCATGCAAGCAACAGAAGCTCCGTCATCGTTGGTTCCCAGGCCGAGAATCCTTCCTCCGCGCCTAGTTGCTGAATAGGGGTTAACAGTGTAGTTTTCAGCTGGCTGCACCGTGTCTATATGTGCGCACATAAGAAGGAGTTTTCTGCCTTTTTTAGGGGAGTAAAGAAGGATGTTGTCATTAACTTTCCTGACTGTTATAGCTTTAAAGGCTTGCGCATTTGGGCAATCCTTGCTTTGTTTCCCTTCCTTTATAACGGCAGAAATCCGCTCCCATAAATACGTGCTCCTTTCCTTCTCGTGGAAAGAGAGTGCCGGGATTGGAATCATTCCTTCCAGGATGTCTATTGCCTTCTTTGACAGTTCTTTGCAGTTCATTGCCTTGACGGGTTAAAGCGTTAGCGCCACGGTCATTTTTTCACATCGCCGAGACTGTAATAGATTTTAAGCGGATTGGCCAGGACTTTGGTAAAGCCTATCACATCTTGAGCAGTATAGGACTTGTTGTCTTCTCCGTATGCGCCGAATTTTGAGTTCATTAGGTCGTATTGGCTTGTGCAGCCTAAAATCTGGAAACTGTATGGTCTCAGTTTTACATAGACCGTTCCGGTTACGTTCTTTTGCGTGCTGTCCAGGAACGCTTCCATATCCCTGGCTGTAGGATCCAGATACTGAGCTTCATGCATCAGCTGGCCGTAATATGCGGATATGTGGTCTTTCCAGTTCAGCTGCCCTTTCACAAGAACATGTTTTTCCAGAAGATGATGGGCTTTGATTATGATCAGTGGGGCTGCAGCCTCGAATCCAACCCTTCCTTTTATGCCAATTATTGTGTCTCCAACATGCATGTCCCTTCCTATGCCATATTTTTCGGCTATCTCGTCTATTTTGCGGATGGCATCCACTGGGGAGAGCTTTTTTCCGTTAACTCCGGCCGGTTCTCCCTTGACGAAATCTATGCTGAGGATCTTTTCTCCTGTAGCGGTAACATGGTGAGGGTAAGCTTCTTCTGGGAGATAGCCGTCTGAGTTCAGGGTTTCCACGCCACCTATGCTGGTTCCCCAGATTCCCTTGTTTATGGAATATTTGCTCTTTTTCCAAGAGAAACCAAAACCTTTTTCCTTGAGGTAGTCTATCTCGAACTTCCTTTGGAAATTGTTGTCTCTGACCGGTGCAACTATCTTTACATCAGGGGCCAGCACGTCAAACACCAGATCGAACCTTACCTGGTCGTTCCCTGCTCCGGTGCTTCCGTGAGCCACATAGCCCGCTTTAAGTTTCTTTACAATTTTCAAAACTTCCAGTGCCTGGAATATCCTTTCGCTGCTCACGCTCAGGGGGTAGGTTGAGTTCTTGAGAACATTTCCGAAGATCAGGTATTTTATACCTTTATTATAATACTCATCCACCACATTGGAGGTTGTGTGGGTCTTGGCTCCCAGTTCCAGAGCGCGGTTTTTGATAGATTCCTCTTCCTTTGAGCTGAAAGCTCCCGTGTTCACGAAGGCTGTATGGACTTCAAAGCCCTGTTCTTTTAGATAAGGGACGCAGAAAGATGTGTCCAGGCCGCCGCTGAAGGCGAGTACAATTTTCTTTTTCATCATTGTTATCTGATTCTAAACTGTTTGTTATCTGGCTTTTATATTTTTCTCAGCGATTTGGGATTCTGTCTTTTTATCTTCTGCATCCGCAGGGTCATAAAGAAGTGCGGTGCACAGGCAGATTTTGCAGTCGTTTCTCTCAAGGATATCATAGTTGGGACAACCGTAGCAGCCCTCCCAGAATTCCTTGTCGTCTGTCAGGAGAGAAAACGGTACCGGCTTGAATCCCAGCTCTGTATTGATTTTCATCACGGCCAGTCCAGTGGTTATGCTGAAGATTTTTGCGTATGGATACATCTCCCTGGAAAGGGCAAAAATCCTTTGCTTGATTTTTCTGGCAAGACCGCTTTTCCTGTATGCCGGAGCCACTATAAGACCGGAATTGGCCACAAACTTTGTGTGGCTCCAAGTCTCTATGTATGAGAAACCTGCA
>JAFZMA010000187.1 GCA_017551215.1 Bacteroidales bacterium
ATAAATGAAGATATCATTAGAGAAAGAACTGGAAAGAGTGTTTCTGAATATGCAAAAATATGCTCTGAAAAGCTAAAAGACGCAAGCCCTAAATTGATTATGCAGGGCCTCGGAGAAGTCCTGGACAATCAGAAACAGAAGAGTTTTGTAAAATCCAAACTGCTGATGGAAACTATTCAGGCACTGGAACTATTTGCATCTTTTCCGCAAATAGTCAGAAGTTAAGGCCGAGGCCGAGGGTAAAGCCCACGGTCTTGAAGCTGATGGTGTGGATTCCAGCGCTGAGGCTGAGGTTTCTGGCGCTGGTGTTAAGGAAGGAATAGATGACGCCTGCCTCGATGGCTATGCCGTTGGAAGTACGGTCCGTTACCTTTGCCCATTTGTCTGATTTGTCTTGCCAATAGACTGTTCTCTGGCCGCAACCGGCACCGGCGTAAAGCATAGTATTGGTTCTGCCGTTTTTGAGCCATTCCGGCGGATAGCTTCTGGCAAGACTGTAAAGCAAACCTCCGGTAATCATGGAAAGAGATACCTTGTTGTTGCCGGAAAGCTCTGATGGACTGATGGATGAAAGAATTTCCCCGTCTGAAGAGACGGAAGTGAAATTACTCTTATAAGAGGCATAGAATCCTGCTGTCCTGATGTTATAACCTGCCATTATGCCCGTTATGAACTCAGGAGAGAAACCGGCCTGCAAAAGGATGACCGCCCTGTTCCAATGTCCGGTAGGCGTCACCCAAAGGGACGCAACCTTGCCGGTATTGTTATTGTTTTGAGAATAGTTATCCAGTTTAATTCCAGTCCCCGATAACATTGATATAAATTTCATCCTTTCAAATTGCTTGTCTTCTGGAATGGCTTTTCCATTGACAAATGCATCAACATCTTGTGATACACCGACATTCTGTATTGGAGTAAGATCTGTTCGTTTAACCCCGGCATCGGGAATTTGCGCATTTAATGGTTTGGGTTCGGATACCGGGACGCTTTTGATTTCAGGCATAGGCTCGCCCAGTATGCCGGCTATCTGCCTTGTCTCCCTGTCTATGTGCGCCATTCTGGTTTGGATTCCGGATAATGCGGAGGTTGGACCTTGCTTCTTTTGGAGAGCATTTATGCTGCCTTGCAAGGAAGAAGATTCCCGGGAGTTATCTCCGGGAAGGCTTTTCAAGTATATAAGGGCCCATCTGTAGAGAGTCGCGGCGTCTTTAGGGCCGGAAGACTGGAGAGAACGGGCGCTCTGCTTTAGCTCAGCGATTTTCTGGCGGCGGGAGGAGAATATCTTTTCTGTCTCGCTGACTGAAATATAACGCAGAAATCTTCCGTTGTAAGTAATCTGATGGGTATATTTCCTTATGTCCTGGGAATAGGTTTTCATCAGGGAAAGGAACTTGGATTTTGGGCAGGTGAAGCCAACTGCGTGGGCAAGTTTGGAGGTTATGCCGTCCAGAGCCTCTTTCTGAGTGGAGCCTTCTGCCCAAATCATTTCCGGATTATTCTTTATCTGTTCCGGATTCTGGGCAAAAGCCATCGCCGATGCTAAAAGCATAACTATTAACGCAGCAAACCTTTTCATTCTGTCATTGGTTTTTGGTGGAGGAATAACCGTCCGTTATGCTTTTGAACCGTGCCATCTGGTCTTCCGTCATACGGCCTCTGGAAAGACTGAGCAACTCCCCGAT
>JAFZMA010000188.1 GCA_017551215.1 Bacteroidales bacterium
AGGCCAACGCCCGAACTCAGCTACGCCATCCGCCACTACGGATGTCAGGGCGGCGTAATGGTAACCGCATCACACAACCCTCCAGCTTACAACGGCTACAAGGCATATTGGGAAGATGGCGCCCAGGTAATCGCCCCACACGATGTCAATATTATAAAAGAGGTAAACGCCATAACTGACATATCCCAGGTAAAGTGGAACAAGTCAGACGCCGTTGGAACAGAAGCCGCCGAGCTGGAGGCCGAGGAAGTTGCCGGCGTTACCCACGTTCCTACAAACGCAGAACGTGCTGAAATTGAGCTCAAAGGCAAGATAGAACTGGTAGGAGAGGAACTGGACAATGATTACCTCAAAGACCTTAAAACCCTCCACGTATCTCCAGACAGCGTAGCTCGCCATCCAGATATTGGAATAGTATACACTCCGCTCCACGGCTGTGGTGTAAAGCTCGTTCCGAGAGCACTTCGTGAAATGGGCTTCACAAACGTCCATCTTGTAGAGGAGCAGTGCATCAACTCCGGAGACTTCCCAACCGTAAAATCTCCTAATCCGGAGGAACCATCTGCCATGAAGATGGCTCTGGAGCTTGCAGATAAAGTTAACGCTGAGGTTGTTATAGCCTCAGACCCGGACGCGGACCGCTGCGGCATGGCCGTCCGCAACGATGATGGCAAACTTATCCTCCTGAACGGCAACCAGATGAACTGCATCCTCACATATTACATGTTAAGGCGCTGGAAAGAACTCGGACGTTTGACCAAACCACAAGAACACGCACGAAATCAGGGGCCAACCCAGGAAACTGCATCTCATGGATCATATAGGTTCCCGTACATTATAAAGACCATTGTAACATCAAATCTCATGAGCGACATTGCAGACAGCTTTGGTGTAAAGTGGTACAACGTGCTCACAGGCTTCAAGAATATAGCCGAGGTAATACACTACAATGAGGGCAAAGGCATCTACATCTGTGGCGGTGAGGAGAGCTTTGGCTTTGCGGTAGGGGAGTTCGTCAGAGATAAGGACAGTCCTATAACCTGCTCACTTATATGCGAATGTGCGGCCTGGTGCAAGGATATGGGCACAAACTTATGGGGCCTGCTCCAGAAGATTTACAAGGAGTTCGGAGAACGTAAAGACTGGCTGCGTAGCTACACCTTCCCTGGCATAGAAGGAAAGCAGAAGATAGATGATATAGTTGAGCAATACCGCACCAACCCGCCAACCCACATTGGCAATAGCCCTATAGTGGAGTACAGAGACTATCTTAACCACGATTATTACGCTCCGGAGGTAAAACTTGCCAAGAGCAACGTACTCCAGTACATTGCAGAGGACGGCACCGTGGTTTCTCTCCGCCCTTCCGGCACGGAGCCAAAGATCAAGTTCTACTTCAACCTCCGCTGCAACCCGGGCGAGGATGTGGAGGCCAAGGCCGCTGCCATTGATGCGCAGTTTGCTATCCAGTAGAGGGGCTTAGGCTATGGTGTGCTGTAAGTTATTGATTCCCAGATATATGCTATTATTGCTGTGCTATATTTGGCGGTAATATTTGGGATGGCTTGATATTTAGATAGTTGCAAGACACCATCGCCTGTCGGAATCTTACGAGAAAGGACTGTTGAGCGGGTTGTTTGAGAGAACTGGCTGAGAGGGCTCTTGAGTTTGGTATTATGAGTGAGTTACCTTAGTAAGTTATTTTGATTGAGATATTATGAGAGATACGTTTGACCATAGGCCCACGGGTTCTAAAAGAATTGCGTTGTTGGCCGTCATAATGATGTTCTGGTTTGTGATTTCCTTTGTCACAAACATTTTAGGACCGCTTATTCCGGATATTATCAAAGACTTTAACTTGAGCAAGTTAACGCTGGCTGGATTTATCCCAACATCTTTCTTCGTAGCATACGCCGTTATGAGCATTCCGTCCGGCATAATGATAGAGAAATGGGGGGAGAAGGTCGTGCTGTTTCTGGGCTTCTTCCTGGATCTTGTAGGCAGCCTTTTGTTTGCATTCCTTCACACATATCCGGTTCTGCTTATATCGTGCTTTATCATAGGCCTTGGAATGGCCATGCTGCAGACCGTAATCAACCCACTCCAGAGGGCTGTTGGCGGAGAAGAAAACTATGCGTTTGTGGGAGATTTGGGACAGGTCGTATTCAGTGGTGCGTCCTTTGTAAGTCCTTTAGTATATACATATTATGTAGTCAATCCAATGAAATATGCTCCTGAGGGAATGCCATGGATTTCCCTGTATTATCTCTTTGGTATTATTCTCATTGCAATGCTGGTTCTGGTGCTTGTCTGCCGCTTCCCTAAGATAGAGCTTAAGGCAGATGAAAAATCCGGCGGCAAATCATCATACTTTGAGCTTTTCAAAGACAAGATAGTATGGCTATTTGCACTTGGCATATTCTTCTACGTAAGCACGGAGCAAGGACTCGCCAACAACATAAGTCTCTTCTTGGAGCGCTACCATGGCATAGACCCTCATACACAGGGAGCTTCCGCTGTTTCATGGTTTTGGGGAAGCATGCTCATAGGTTGCATAATCGGCCTGCTACTTCTCAAGCTTATAGACTCCAAGGTCCTGCTCAGAATTTGCGGAATTCTGGCCATTGTTCTTCTGGCAACAGCCCTTACAACATCCAGCGCAAAAGTTGCCCTTTACACCCTTCCTTGCGTGGGCTTTGCAATGAGCCTTATGTACCCGATAATCTTCTCATTGGCACTCAATTCCGTAACCAAGCACCATGGCAGCTTTGCAGGAATTCTTTGCAGCGCCATTGTGGGAGGAGCAATCGGCCCGCTTCTAGTAAGCCTCTTAAGTGACGCTACCCACTCACTCAGAACCGGTATGTGCCTGATATTCCTCTTCATACTCTACATCTTCCTAATTGGCTTCTGGGCCAAACCTCTGGTCAAAAACAAGCTGTTATCAGATAAAGGTAAATAAGATCCCAGGTTAAGAAAATGAAAGTATGAAGTAGATGATTAGATAGATAGATAGATA
>JAFZMA010000189.1 GCA_017551215.1 Bacteroidales bacterium
CCTCGGATTCAAGACCGGTTCCTTTGCCCTGGTAAACCCTTCCGCCTTCTGGGAACACAAGTTCAGCGAAAGGCTTTCTCTGAGCGCTTCTGCCGAGTATATGCACACAAACGGCCGCTACCGTTTCACTTATGCTACCAAGGGGGGCTATGACACCACAGCCTGGCGTCATAATGGAGACGTTCGTATGGAAAGGGTGGAGATGGGCCTTTTCCGTTTCATAGACGGAGGCCACTGGAAAGTCAAGGCTTATTTTTACGATTCCGAAAGGGGATATCCCGGTGCAAGCGTAAGGGAAGAGCCAGGCCGTTTCCGGCACCAGGACCGCCAGTGGGACCGCAATTTCTTCCTCCAGACCCAGTTCAAGAAGGAGTTCAGCAAAAGTTACAGCCTGCTATTCAACGGAAAATACGCATACGACTATCTGCATTATCTGTCTGATCCCAGGGAAGATGTTTCAACGATGTATGTCAACAGCCACTTCCGTCAGAATGAGGTATACAGTTCCCTTGCTCATCTTTTTAACGTTACAAAATGGTGGAGCTTTTCCCTTTCGGACGATATCCAGTACAACAAGCTGAACGCGGACCTTGCGGGCTTCATCTATCCCAACAGGTTCACCTTCCTGAATGCTGCTGCAACATCAGTTTCTCTGGACAGGTTCAAGTTTCAGGCAAGTCTCCTCTATACTTACGTAAAGGACCGCTCAAAATACGAATCCGCTCATTTCTCCACAGACGGCAGGTTTACTCCAACCGTTATCGCCTCATACCGTCCGTTCAAGGATATTAATCTTGACATCAGGGCTTTCTACAAGAGAGTATTCCGTCTTCCAACCTTCAACGACCTTTACTACACCTTTGTGGGCAACATAAACCTCAAGCCGGAAAGCACCACCCAGTACAACGTTGGAGCGGTATTCAGCCAGAAATTCAAGACGGGCTTTTTCAAGACTCTTGACGCTAGTGTGGATGCCTATTACAACACTGTTAAGAACAAGATTGTAGCTGTTCCTTCCTCCAACCAGTTCCGCTGGACAATGCTGAATTTCGGACGGGTGGAAATCAAGGGAATAGATGCTTCTGCCCAGACATCCTTCTGCACCGGAGAAATAGGCTGGAACGCCCGTCTTGCCTACACCTATCAGAGGGCTGAGGACGTTACGGACAAGACTAGCCAGTGGTACAGGGGACAGATTCCTTACATTCCTTGGCATAGCGGAAGCATAATAGTAACTGCGGACTACAGGAAATGGGCTCTTACCTACAGTTTCATCTACACCGGAGAGCGATATGAGTCAGTTGCCAACATCGCTGAGAATTATTCTCCTGCCTGGTATACTCACGATATGGGCATATCCCGCAGTTTCTCCATTGGCCCTCAGAAGAGGGAACTTAAGATTACTCTGGAAATCAACAATATACTTAACCAGCAGTACGAGGTTGTGCAGTGCTATCCTATGCCAGGCACAAATATCAAATTAAAACTGAATTTTGACCTATGAAATATTCCTTGCTAAACGGTTTTGCATCGATCCTTTTTGCGTTGGCGCTTGTGGGCTGCGGCGGAAAGCCGGTGAATCCGACTCCCAAGCCGGGGCCTTCCATTTCAATTGAGAACAAGGCGTTTACGGTAAAGGTAGGCAAGTCTGTTACCATTTCTCCCACGTACACAAATGCAGACGGTGCAACAATCCAGTGGGTTCTGGACGGAAAGGTTATAGCCACAACCCGCAATCTTGCATTCTCGTCTAACACTCCCGGCATTTA